>CALEJX010000513.1 GCA_937898375.1 uncultured Ruminococcus sp. | reverse complement strand
CAGGCTTGGCTGCAAGTTTGCGATACTTGGTTCGGGGGAGAAGATATACGAGGACTTTTTCAGCGAGATGCACTATCGTTATCCTGACAGAGTGGGTCTGACCATTGGTTTTGTGCCTGAGCTGTCGAAAAAGATTTACGCTGGTGCGGATATGTTCCTTATGCCGTCGCAGAGCGAGCCTTGCGGTTTGGCTCAAATGATCGCTCTGAGATATGGTACTATACCTATCGTTAGAGAGACGGGCGGTTTGAGAGACAGTATCCATGACGCAGGCGACAAGGGCGGAAACGGCTTCACGTTCAAGTCCTACAACGCACATGATATGCTTGACGCTATTGTTAGGGCTAGGGCATACTATGATGACAAGATGAAGTGGGGCAGGCTTGTGAACACTGCGCTCAAGCAGGATTTCAGTTGGAAAAAGTCCGCCAAGGATTACATCGCACTTTACAACGATATTCACTAAACACCAATATCCGTTTATTTTGCCTGATAAACGGGAAAATACCGCCCCTAACCATAGGGACGGTATTTTTTTTCTTTTTTTACCTCGCTACTCTATCGTTGTGTGGAGCTAATGCTTTGTGGCTCGGTAACTTTACTTTTATTTAATTAGCTTCTTTGTTGACCTACTTTGTTTTTGGCTTTATTGTTATATTTTTTGTATAATACAACAAAGCCGTTGTGACGAAACGGGCGAACGATGTTCGTCCCTACATTGGGTTTGATAGAGTACAATAAATTGTACAGATAATATTATATATAATAGTACAAAAAAGCGGACAGGTGGTTGCCTGTCCGTTTTGATTTAATGCTGTTTTGTTCGCATTGCTTTCGCTTTTTCTTTCATTTTCTGACCCAGATATGAGCCTATTTCCAACATTGCGGTGTATTTGTCAATACACACGATAACATAAGATTCGGCGTATTTAGGAAATTTCAGGGTCAGCGGCCACATATGCTTGACTATCATATCCTCCTCACGCTTGCCTATCTCAAAATGCTGTTTCGCATTGTTAAGTGCGACCTTTGGGTGGGTCATTCCGTGAGGCATTTCGCCCTTTTTCTTTTCACGCTCTCGCCAATCATACAGAAACAGATCGTGAAGCAGACCTGCTCTTGCGGCGGATCTTGAATTTAGTCCCAATTTTCTGCAAACGAGATAGTTATAGTAGGATACATTAATGCAGTGTTGATAGCAGGTGGTGCTGTAGTGATGACGGAAATTCTTCATTTCGTTTACAACATCGCTGTCAAGCAGGTCCTTTACAAACTCAAAATACTCCTTTGCTTCCTCAGAATTTTCAATGGAATATCTTGAACCGAAAGCCTTTGACATTTGCATGACCTCTTTTCGATAACTTATATGCAGGCGGCGTTTTCCGCTGCCCTTTTTACGGTTGGTGACTAATGTTTACCCCATAAGTTACCCCTTTGAGTTTGTTTTACCAAACTTACATTAATATTATAAACTTTTTTGTTCAAAATGTCAATAGGGAATGTATAAAAATTTTATTACAAAAAAAGAGGGCAATTTGCGTTGTACAAGTATGTATGATGATTGC
Source organism: uncultured Ruminococcus sp. (assembly GCA_937898375.1). Classification (GTDB taxonomy): domain Bacteria; phylum Bacillota; class Clostridia; order Oscillospirales; family Ruminococcaceae; genus Hominimerdicola. The sequence goes on along the minus strand of CALEJX010000513.1, from coordinate 192 downwards.
TAAAAATATGCAAAAAAAGCGGGCGACCTAAGGTCGCCCCTACATGGGAATATCGTTTTATCAATAATATTTTTCGTCATAGAATTTTGGTATAAAGTCTTTGGCGGCTGAGGTACGGCTTTGGATAAAGCCTTCAAAGCCGTATTTGTTCACGGCGTCAATGACTGTGTTATACTCGAAAGTTGATGTCTT
>CALEJX010000512.1 GCA_937898375.1 uncultured Ruminococcus sp. | reverse complement strand
GGATGAACTTTGTTCTCAGCGTCTGAGTGCTTACCATCGACGCCGTACTTTCTATCACGTCTGTCCTTGAAGAACTTAGGCGCAACCTTAGGGAACATTGCATATGTGAGGATATCTTCCTCCTGCTCTGTCCACTCAGCAGCTTCTTTCTTCATTGTCTCAAACTCTGGCTGGAGAAGGTCAGCAGGACGGCAAGTGATTGGCTCTTCATCGCCAAGGATCTTCTTCTGGAACTCAGGGTCGATAGCAACAGGTGTCTTACCATATTCGCCCTTAACAAGTCCCTTGAACTCCTTAGTAACTGTCTTGTATCTCTCGCCCATGATTACGTTGAACACAGCCTGTGTACCAACGATCTGTGATGTAGGTGTAACCAGTGGTGGGTAACCTGCGTCCTTACGAACCTTTGGAACTTCCTTAAGAACGTCATCAAGCTGATCTGCCTTGCCAGCCTGCTTCAGCTGTGAAAGAAGGTTTGAAAGCATTCCGCCTGGTACCTGATACAGGAGTGCGTTTGTATTTGTAGCGAGCATTGAAGGGTCAAGAAGACCATTATCAATGTATTTCTTTCTAAGCTTCATGAAGTAATCTCTGATCTCGTTGAGCTTAACAAGATCAAGACCTGTGTCATACTCAGTACCCTTGAATGTAGCAACTATAGACTCAGTTGGTGCATGTGAAGTACCAAGAGCAAGTGGTGACATTGCTGTATCAACGCCGTCAACGCCTGCCTCAACAGCCTTGAGGATACACATAGAAGCAAGACCAGATGTGTAGTGAGTATGCAGCTGGATAGGTATCTTAACTGCTGACTTGAGATCCTTAACAAGCGTCTCAGCCTCATATGGAGTCAGAAGAGCCGCCATATCCTTGATACAGATAGAATCTGCACCTGCATTCTCAATCTGCTTTGCATAGTTCATGTAATACTCATGAGTAAATACCTCACCGAGTGTGTATGAGATAGCTACCTGAGCGTGACCGTTTTCCTTTTTAGCGGCCTTGATAGCTGTTTCAAGGTTTCTGATATCGTTCAGTGCATCGAAAATTCTGATGATGTCGATACCATTTGCGATAGACTTCTGTACGAAATACTCAACAAGGTCATCAGCATAGTGACGATAACCAAGCATATTCTGACCTCTAAAAAGCATTTGAAGCTTTGTGTTAGGCATTTCTTTTCTAATTATACGAAGTCTCTCCCATGGATCTTCATTTAAAAATCTGATACATGCGTCAAATGTAGCACCGCCCCAACACTCAGCAGAATAGAAACCGATCTTGTCGAGTTCAGGGAGTATCGGACGCATATCGTCCATAGACATTCTTGTAGCGAGAAGTGACTGATGAGCGTCACGGAGGACAGTTTCAGTTATTTTAAGCTTTGCCATTTTCAATCGATCCTTTCGTTATTTTTCAGGAATATTATTAGCCAATAACAGCAAGAACTGCACCAGTCTCAACAGCAGAGCCTTTAGTTGTATTGATGCTAAGCACCTTACCATCGCAAGGAGCATTTACGTCATTTTCCATTTTCATAGCTTCGAGTACGCATACAGCCTGACCTGACTTAACAGTGTCGCCTACAGCTACCTTGATGTCAAGGATAGTACCAGGCATTGGAGCTGTTACCTTTGTGCCCTCTGCAACAGGTGCTGCGGCAGGAGCCGGAGCAGCAGGAGCGGCTGCAACAGGTGCTGCGGCTACAGGAGCAGCAGCGGCGCTTCCGCCAACTTCTTCAACTGCAACGTCATAAGCTTTTCCGTTTACTGTAATATTATATCTTTTCATCTTAAAAAACCACCAATCTTTTTAATTTGATATGTTTATCACAACTGAATATTGCTGTGTTTCTTAGGCAGTTTGGAAATTTTCTTTCCTGCCT
>CALEJX010000511.1 GCA_937898375.1 uncultured Ruminococcus sp. | reverse complement strand
GATCTCCATTGTGAGCTGGTTGTGGTCGGTAGCAATATTTGTTGTACCATAGATAGGAGCAAGCTCATGCTGAGCAGGCGCTACCTCGTTATGCTTTGTTTTAGCGTAGATACCAAGTTTCCAGAGCTGCTCGTCAAGATCTCTCATGTAAGCCTGAACTCTTGTCTTGATAGTACCGAAATAGTGATCTTCAAGTTCCTGACCCTTTGGAGCAGGTGCGCCGTAAAGTGATCTGCCTGCAAGGATAAGGTCTTCTCTCTTTGAATACATCTCTCTGTCGATGAGGAAGTATTCCTGCTCAGGACCAACGTTTGCAACAACTCTTGTTGCGTCTGAGCCGAACATCTTCAAAATTCTGAGAGCTGACTTATTGATAGCTTCCATTGAACGGAGAAGCGGAGTTTTCTTATCAAGTGCTTCGCCATTGTATGAGCAGAAAGCAGTAGGAATACAAAGGGCTTTTTCCTTAATAAATGCATATGAAGTTGGATCCCAAGCTGTATAGCCTCTTGCCTCGAATGTTGCTCTCAATCCGCCGGAAGGGAAAGAAGAAGCATCAGGTTCGCCCTTAACAAGCTCCTTGCCTGAGAACTCCATGATAACGTGACCGTCCTCAGTTGGTGAGATGAAGCTGTCGAGCTTTTCTGCTGTAAGACCTGTCATTGGCTGGAACCAGTGAGTATAATGTGTGCAGCCCTTTTCAACTGCCCAATCCTTCATTGCATTTGCAACGATGTTTGCGACCTCGATATCAAGGGGATCGCCGTTGTCGATAGTCTTCTTCAAAGCCTTGTATGTAGCCTTTGGAAGTCTTTCTTTCATCACTGCCTCATTGAATACGTCTGAGCCGAAATATTCAGGAACGTTTGCCATATTGAATTCCTCCTATTATAAATTATAGTCTTGAGAAAAATAAAAAAAGACACTGCGAACCTAAGTGGTTCACAGCGCCTTTGCTGTTTACAAGTATGAGTATATACCTTTTGACCTCATTTGTCAAGGGCTTTTTTCATTTTTATAGACTTTTACAAATCGACGTAAAAATATTTGTTGAAACTTGTGAAATCATATCCAACGTCAATAAAATGCACATATTTTTGTAAAGAAATACATCAAGCTGGCAATTGAGCCGATAAAAAAGTGCAAAAAAGCGGGCGACCCAAGGTCGCCCCTACGATAATATGCTAAATATCTATATAGTGGTTCTTATCAGGTCTGTCCTTGAACTCGTTTTTCATAAGCTTTTTTACCTTTTTGAGTTTCGAACCTGCGGTGAAACAGCCAAAAATATTTGTTACGCCCGAAACGAGCAGAGCGATACCGAGGACTATCATTGCAGTTTCGCCCAGGATAAGAGGATCAAAGAGGAGAAGTATACCCACAAGCGTTGTGAGTGCGGCTGAGATGCAGCTTACATTCCAGCTTTCCACACCTGCACGTCTGAGGTTAAGAGAATCCTGAATATTGACTATTCCGCTTATGAGCATATAAAGACCGCAGACAATGGCGATAACTTTCGGGATAAAGTCAGGTCTTATAATAATGAAAATGCCTATGGCGGCGAGGATAATTCCTCTCACAAGGCTTGAAGAATAGCTAGGGTCGTCTCTGTCCATGGCAAAGTATCTTATAAGCTCCACTGCGCCGAATGCGGCGAAAAGTCCGCCTATAACATAGCCTATGGCGTCGGTGAAGAAATTAGGGTCGATTATGAGCGCAATGCCTAGCACTACGCAGAATATTGACAATACCCAATAGCTTCTGAATATTTTTTTGATGTATTCCATTTTTATCTTTCCTTTCCTGTTTTATAATGCTGCAAATTGGCGGCTAAACGGGCGACCTCAGGTCGCCCCTACAAATTATTTGTGCGGTACAAAAGCAAGGCATGATGTAGAGGCTGGCGTCCTCGACAGCCCACTTTGCAACGTTGTTTTGAACATAAATGGTCTGTGTAGTGACGAACTAAAAGGTGCAAAAAACGTAGTCAGTTGAGAAACACAACAAATGGGACGTCGAGGACGCCGTCCCCTACACAAACCATGAGAAATCTCCGTCAAGCGTTATCATTTCTGAGCCGATTTTAGCTTTGCCGCCTTTATTACTTTCATTCGTGAGAACTCCTCTCTGTCCTTTTCTTCAAGAGAGTCTGTGATGAATTTCACAATGCGTTCGTTTCTTGGAATGATTATGTTTTGAAGGGCGTTTGCTCTGCGCTGGGTCTTTTTTATGGCGACAGACAGCCTGTAGATACTGTTTTCCACCTCTGCGAGAACTGCTGTGGTCTGTTTTACCTTTTCAAAGGCAAGATAGGCTCTGTCAAGCTGAGAGTCGGTCTGAGAAC
>CALEJX010000510.1 GCA_937898375.1 uncultured Ruminococcus sp. | reverse complement strand
AGCAGCACCGAAGTTAGGGCAGAACTCAAGCTTTGTGAGTACCTTTCCGTCTACCTGAGAAGTATTCTTCTCCTCGATCTCCTTAGAGTCGCAGTAAACATAGAGGTTATCGTCCTCAAGAACATAGTGTATCTTGAGACTTACGCCCTCAGAAGCGTAGTTATATGTAGCAACAACGCCGTCTGAATTTTTCTGCCATTTTACTCTTGCCTTGTTTGAGTAAACAGGAGCAGGGGACTCTGTTCTCTTTTCCTGTCTAAGGTCGCCGACCTTGATAGCGGCACTTGCAGCGATCTGCTTTCTCTGGGCATTTTTCATTGTTGTGCCCTTTGTAGCGTCGATAACGGTCTGGTCAGCCGCAACGTTTATAGGAGAAGTCCACCAATACTTGCCTGAAGCCTTTACATAAAGGCAAAGTCTTTCGTTTTCTTCGTCAAGATAAAGAGCTATATTGTCGTTCTCTGTTATCTTTTCGCACATTGCAAGAGCTTCTTCGTCAGTGATAGGCTGAACCTCGTCGTCCTTGCTTGCTGTGGTAGTCGTTGTTTCTGTATCTGCTGTGCTGTCAGCTGCTGAGTCGTCAACAGCCTTGTCGCCGCTTTCGTCAGCAGTTGTGACTGCGTCGGAAGTGTCAGCTGAGCTTGAATCGTCAGCCGCAGAATCTACACTGCTGTCAGTATCCTTTGCAGCAGCGCTTGAGTCAGCCTGACTTGAACTCTCGTCAGTAGAGGAAACCACCATTGAACCCAGAGGCATCAGCATTGTAAGGCAGATAGCAAAGACAGCTGCTTTCTTGTAACTTTTGTTATGCATTTATTATTTACACCACCGTTTCTGTTTTAGCCTCTGATCCTGTACATGATCTCAGTGTAAACTGAGTAACCGAATACATATACCTGCTGGAACAATGAAAGGAGAAGTATCGCAAGGAACAGTATAAGGAGCATTGCGACGATCGTACCGATAATTGAAGCAAGTGTTTTTCCGAATGAATACTGGTGAACGGCTCTCATTGCCTGTATCATAAGGATAACAGACCAGCCGACGCCAAGATACTGGATAGCTGTGATCCAGATCGACTCGTCCTGGACCAGAACGTTTGAGAAGATCACTGCGATGAATGTGCAGACAATGTAAGGAACGAGAGAATATGCAGAATAAATGCAGATCTTTTTAAGTGTACCCTCACCGTCGAGAAGTGTGCATATTGCCCAGTTGCCGAGTACCCATGTGAAGAAGTAAACTACCGACTGAACGATAAGCGGAACAACGTTGAATACTTTAACATAGCTGTCATTGAACTGGAAGCCTGTGAGCTGTCTGTCAACGACCATTGCAATAAAGAGGAAGAGAACTATGAGCATTGATATCTTCATAGAGCCCTGCTTTTTCCACCTAAGATCCTCAAAGCCCTCAACAGGGTGGAAAACGCAATGTTTGAGCCAGCCTACCGGAGTAAATTCATACATATCAGTTTCCCTCCTTCTTTTTGCGCTTGATGAGCTTTATGCCCTTTTTCTTAAGAACTGCCTTTACGATGAGCAGGATAATGATAACTGCAAGTACTATTATAATAACTGTGAAGTTATCTCTGAGCCATTCTTCTCTTGCATACTTGAACGCCTTATCGTAGTCGTCCTGATCGTAAGCTGTCTTGAAGTATTCAAGAGCCTTTGTATACTCGCCGTCGTTAAGGCAAGCCTTGCCAAGTCCAACGTAAGCCATTGCATAGCCGCCGTCTCTCTTTATAACTTCTTCCCAGTCAGCTCTTGCGTCTGAGTATCTACCCTCGTCATAGAGGAGAACTGCTTTGTGTACCACATTACCGAATGTTGTTTCGGTATAAATCGTGATATCGTTCTTTGTTCCGTCGAGGATATAGACCTCGTTGCCTCTTGCCTCGATAGCGTTTGGTCCAAGGAAGCTTCCTGCCTGATCGGAGGTAGAGTTCTTTGTACCGAATATGCAAAGGAGGTTACAAAGCTTGTCATACTGGAACACTCTGCCGTTCTCATAGTCAAGAACGTTTATTGTTCCATTGTCTGAAACGCAGATGTCTGTAAGTCTGCACTTATAAGTTTTGTTTGTTGTTGAGTCATACTCGGAAGAAACATCACCGAATGAATACTCGTCGCCAACTGCGTTATCCCAGATGTTATAACCTGCTGGGTTAAGCTTCTTAACGGCGTCTGTTGTAGTATTTGCAGCCTCGGTAACAGTGTAGATAAATCCGTCTGTATCGATATCGAAGTTTGCATACTCAACAGGAACGTTTCTTGTCATTGCTGAGATCTGCTCGTTTGAAGCGATCTTTCTCCACAGTTTCTGAGCGATAACGGCAGCGGTAACTTCAACTCGGTTCGCACCATAGAAGCCCTGGAACTCGCCTTCCTTATTGAACTGAACAGAACCTGTGTTTACTGACTTACAAACAACGTAGATGTTCTCTGCCTTATCTGCAAGTATCTTTGAAGGGTTGAATGTTTCGGAATCATAAAGCTTTGTGTCAGGCTTTGTGTATTCCTGCACCAGAGTCATTTCTGTGCCTGACTCAACAGTACATTTAACAGCCCTTGAATTGTCTGTATCTGCGATATAAACATAGAGCT
>CALEJX010000509.1 GCA_937898375.1 uncultured Ruminococcus sp. | reverse complement strand
GTCGTGCTGATCTTGCTTTGTATACTTATGGTGAGATACATAAAAAAGAGAAAAAACAAGGATAATGACGATAAAAAGAAATATGTACCAATGAGGATAAGCATTATTATTGTGGTGGGTGCTTTGATATTGTTGGTGTCGCCGCTGATAATGGGAATATTTTTGTGATTGTGAGTAATTGAAAAGAAAGGCAAAAAAAGAATGAAAGAACTGGAGTATCCATTTGACAATGGGTTTATTATGAAAAAGAAAAGGTCGCTGAAAAGGCAGCTTCTCGGCGACGGAGCGGTGCGGCTGAAAAAGAGGGTGGCTGTGCTGGGCGGTTCGACTACGGACGATATTGTTTCGGTATTGGAGCTGTTTTTGCTTGACATGGGATTTGAATGTGAGTTCTATCAGTCGGAATACGGACAGTTCTGGCAGGACGCTGTGTTCTCAAATGAGGAGCTTGACCGCTTTAAACCTGATATCGTTTATATACACACGAGCCTTAGAAATCTCAGCTTTTTGCCTACGCCAAGGTCGGGGGAAGAGGAGATAGAGCAGGGGCTAAATGCGGAGCTTGACAAGCTTTCTCAGGCTTGGGACGGAGTGAAAGAGCATTTCGGCTGTCCTGTGATACAAAACAATTTTGAACTTCCGTTTTTCCGTCTTATGGGGAACATGGACGCTTCCGACAGGCGTGGAAAGGTGAACTTTGTTACAAGGCTAAATGCGGCTTTATATGACAGGATAGCGCAAAGGTCGGAGGTTTATCTCAATGATATAAACTGGCTGTCGGCGGCGTATGGACTTGAAAAGTGGAGCGACCCGAAGTATTGGTATCTTTACAAATATGCCCTCAATATCGAGGCTATACCTGAGCTGGCTTTTCAGGTGGCGAACATTATAAAGGCTATCTTTGGAAAGAACAAAAAGGCTTTGGCGCTCGACCTTGACAACACTCTTTGGGGCGGTATCGTTGGTGATGACGGGGTGGAAAACCTTGAGATAGGCAAGGAAACGGCTGAGGCAATGGCTTATTTTGAGTTTCAGCAGTATGTAAAGGCGCACAAGGATTTGGGCGTGCTTCTGACGGTATGCTCCAAAAATGAGGAGGAGAACGCTTTGGCAGGGCTTTCACACCCTGAGGGCGTGCTTAGACCTGATGATTTTGTGGCGATAAAAGCCAACTGGCTGCCAAAGGACAAGAATATTGTTGACACGGCGGCGGAACTTAACATTCTCCCCGAGGCGTTCGTTTTTGTGGACGATAACCCTGCGGAGAGGGAGATAGTCAGGGGACAGCTTGCAGGAACGGCTGTGCCTGAGATAGGGGAGGTCACGGACTACATAAGAGTGCTTGACCGCTCGGGATATTTTGAAACTGTTACGCTGTCGGAGGACGATCTCAAGCGCAATGATATGTACAGGGCGAACGCTCAGCGTGCAAAGGCGCAGAGCAGGTTTGCAGATTATCATGAATATCTTTTGAGCCTTGAAATGACGGCGGAGATAGGTGATTTTTTACCGCTTTATCTGCAGAGGATAACTCAGCTCACAAACAAGAGCAATCAGTTCAATCTCACCACAAAGAGATACACGGCAGAGCAAATGGAGGAGGTCTACAACTCTGATGAGTACATAAGGCTGTATGGAAAGCTTTATGACAAGTTCGGCGATAACGGCGTTGTGGCGGTGACTATCGGAAAGATAGACAGCGAGGACAAGGGCAGGCTTGATATCGAGCTTTGGCTCATGTCATGCCGTGTGCTGAAAAGAGATATGGAGCTTGCTATGTTAGATATGCTTGTGGCGCAGGCGAAAAAGCGTGGCATAAGGGAGATATACGGGCATTATTACCCTACGGCGAAAAACAAAATGGTGGCAGGGCTGTATGAAAGCTTCGGTTTTGAGAAGATTTCTCAGGACGAAGAGGGCAACACGGCTTGGCGGCTAATGGTTGAGGGGTATGAGAATAAAAACACTGTTATAAAGGTAAAGGAGGAGCATTATGCTTAGCAAGGACGAGATAATAGAAAGACTTAACGATGTTTTCAGAGACGTTTTTGATGACGATACTTTGGAGGTGGACGAGAACACCACGGCGGACGATATCGAGGATTGGGATTCTATCGAGCATATCACTCTTATCGGTGCTGTTGAGGACGAGTTCAAGATGAGGTTCAAAATGGGCGAGGTCTCGGGCATGAAAGATGTGGGCGAGATGATAGGCATTATCCAGCAGAGGGGCAAGTAATAGGCTGTCTGCTGAAAAAAATGCGGGCGAACGCTGTTCGCCCCTGCAAGTGGGTTTGACGTATTTCTGCAAAGCAGAAATTGCGCCGTTTTCCTACATTAACAAAATCAAATTTATGAGAGCTGCTTTCGGGTATGATGGCGGCTCTTTTTGTTTGCATCATATATAAATTAAGTTAATTAAGCTGCTTTCTTTAATAAAATTATTAGTTTTAGTTAATCTATATAGCTAAAACGATTAAGTTGATTATTAAGTTTATTTAATCTGCTAATTGAATTGAATATTAAGCAGATGTATAATGATAACATAACGAAGATCAAGATTTGAAAAAGGAGCTGTTAAAAAAATGAAAGCTATAACAAGAACAGCGGCAGGCGTTACGGCGGCTGCTATTGCGGTGACAACAAGTATCGCAGCGGTAAACGCTGACAACGATAAGTACACAAAGCCTTACACTATCGCAAATGTGCTGACAGATTATCAATTTTTTGTTGAGGGCGACTTTTCTCACGGCGGACACACTGTTGGTGCGGTAGCTATCGGCGGGAAGGCTTCCATAGGCGCTTTTGGCGACGGACAGGTCGCTCCGTCATATATACACCACATTGAGAGCGTTGGAAATTTCAGCGACTGCGGTTGGGTGGACGAAGCGAACAAGGCGCACAGTGTTTACTATGGCGAGTCTGACATAGGGGAGAGAACAAACTTTGTGAAAAATGATGATTTTATCGACTTCACAGAGGCTATGAGCAGGATAAGAAAAGAGTCACAGTGGATAGCTGACAATGGTACAAAGATAGGCGAGGATTGCTATGATGTGAGCAGCAGCACTATCACTGTTGACCTTAAAGCAAACAGCTCAAAGAGCTACACTATAGATTACTCACTTTTCTCAAAGGCAAAGACTTTGAACTTCACAGGTCTGACAGTTGAGGAGTTCGCAAAGGGCGGTTACACGCTTTCTGTTGTGGGCGTAAACGGCAATGCGGGCATTGACTTCACATCATGGGGCTCAATGGGTACACACATTAGCCTGAACGGACAGGGTATGGACGGAAAGCTCAAGGATATTTCGGGTGCTTCAAACGGCGGTCAGTATAATCCGACAGGTACTCCGCTTCTTTACAATTTCCCAGACGCAACGAGCCTTGACATAAACTATCTTGCAGGCGGTCTTTGCGCACCTAATGCTCGTGTTAGCCTTAACGGCGGAAACTATGAGGGAAATATCATTGCAAAGTCTGTTGCACAGACAAATGCAGAGGCACACTTCTTCTCATACTATCCTATTACTGAGCAGGGGGACACAAAGTACCCTGATATAGACGGCGGCGATCCTGCTGACACATCTTCTTCGACAACAACAACTACCACAACGACGGCTTCATCAAGCGCACCTGTAAGCTCTGACACTACTACTACATCAAATTCGGGTACTACTACCACCACTACTACGACCACAACGTCTTCGGCTGCATCAAAGCCTGATACCGGTACGAGTGCCTCGACAAAGTCAAACACAACGACTACAACTACTACTTCGGCTACTACAACTACATCAAAGTCCAGCACGACCACAACTACATCAAAGTCGAATACAACTACAACTACTTCCAAGTCTGCGACAACTACCACATCAAAGTCAAGCACGACAACAACTACTACAACTACAACATCTGCTTCTGCAAGCAAGCCTGTAAGTTCCGATACGACCACCACAACATCAAATACTACGTCAACTTCTGCTGCGAGCGGCGCAGACGCTACAGGTACATCAAACAGCAGTGATACCACAACAACTACCACAGCCGGCGGCGAGATCAGCACTGTAACTTCGGGCGACCCTGTTGAAACAAGTTCAACAGGTGAGGGCAGTTCTGTATCTTCCACAAGCGTTTCCACGGTGAGCGGCACTGACGGCACAACGGCTTCCACCACAACTAAAAAGACTTCTGACAACAACGGAACAAGCACCACCACGAAAAAGACATCTTCAAGCGGTGCGAACACGGCAAAGGCTGTAGACGCTGCTTCTGCTTCAAACCCTAAGACGGGTGCGGCTGCGACAACTGCGGCGGCTGTTCTTCTGGCGGCGGCAAGTGTTATTGCGGCTTCAAAGAAGAATAAGGACTAATATTTGCTCATTTGGTTTTCTTCATAATAATTTTCCATGCGGCGGTACGGCTGAAAGGCTGTACCGCCGTAAAGTTTTTAGGTAAATTCATAGGTTATACTTGAAATATCTGCGAAAATGGTTTATACTATTGGTAACAATAATTTTACGGAGGATATTATGGAGAATAATTTCACCCTCTGTCAGGGCGTATCTGTGGGCGGAGCGGAAAAGCTGCGGTCATGCTGTTATGTTCAGGGGGAAAACATAAGGGGTGTGCTGAGCTGTGACGTCATGGCGAAAGCTGCCTGCGGATTTATAGAAAAGCTTGCTGAGCCGATATTCTTTTTTCTGGAGCTTCCTGACAGTGAGAGT
>CALEJX010000508.1 GCA_937898375.1 uncultured Ruminococcus sp. | reverse complement strand
GGGAGTCCGTCCGCCTTATGTCAGGTGCATATGATATAATCGTCGCCGTGAACGGCGCAAACATCAGGGATATCTCTCAGTTTGTTTCCCAAAGACTTGCCACTATCGACGCCGTCCAGTCCACCGCCACACACTTCGTGCTTAAGGTCTATAAAGACAACGGCATCATGATAAGCTCAGATGATAAAGACGAAAGAGGTTTGATCTCCCCATGATAGATTATAATAAAGTGCTCTGCCCTGCCATAAAGGAAATGAAGCCCTCAGGTATCAGAAAATTTTTCGATATCGCACAGCAGTTAGAGGGCGTTATCTCTTTAGGCGTTGGCGAGCCTGACTTCAAGACCCCGTGGCTGATACGTCAGGAAGCTATCTCAACTTTGGAAAAAGGCAAGACCTGCTATACCGCAAACGCAGGACTTATCGCACTCCGTGAAGAAATAGCCAAGTATTTTCAGCGTACTATCCACACAAACTATGACCCCAACAAAGAAATAATCGTCACCGTGGGCGGCTCTGAGGGCATCGACCTTACCATAAGATGTCTCGTCCAGCCAGGCGATGAAGTCCTTATAGTCGAGCCGTCCTTTGTCTGTTATCGCCCTATCGTTTCCCTATGCGGCGGCGTTCCGGTGGTCATAGAAACAAAGGAAGAAAACGAGTTCCGACTTACCGCAGACGAGCTTCGTGAAAAAATAACCGACAAGACTAAGCTCCTCGTCCTGCCCTATCCTAATAACCCCACAGGTGCAATAATGCGCCGTGAAGATCTTGAAGCTATCGCACAGGTGCTTAAAGATACAAACATCATGATAGTCTCAGACGAGATATATTCTGAGCTTACATATTCAGGCAAACATTGCTCTATCGCAGAAATAGAGGGTATGCGTGAGCGTACTATCGTCATAAACGGCTTTTCCAAAAGCTTCGCCATGACAGGCTGGCGGCTTGGCTTCTTAGGCGGACCAAAAGAGATAGTCTCCCAAATGCTCAAACTCCACCAGTACGCTATCATGTCCTCCCCTACTGTCAGCCAGTATGCCGCTATCGTTGCCATGCGCAGCTGTCAAAAGGATATCGATACTATGCGCAATGAGTATAATATCCGCCGCCGCTTCGTGGTGGATTCTTTCAATAAGCTTGGACTTAAATGCTTTGCACCGCAGGGAGCTTTCTATGTTTTTCCTTGTATCAAAAGCACAGGCATGACAAGCGCCGACTTCTGCGAAAAGCTTGTCTACACCAAAAAGGTAGCCGTCGTGCCGGGAGACGCTTTCGGCGAGTGCGGAGAGGGCTATGTGCGTGTCTCCTACGCCTATTCCCTTAACCACCTGCGAGAGGCTATCAAACGTATAGGAGAATTTTTAGAGGATATCAGAAATGGTAACGTGCAGTAATTTAAAAATAAAAGCCTACGGCAAAATAAATCTTGCGCTGGATATCGTCGGCAGACGTGATGACGGCTACCATATGCTTAGTACCGTCATGCAGTCAGTGTCCTGCTTCGACCTATTGGACTTCACCCTCTCAGAGGGCGAAGGCATAGAGCTTACCTGCGACCTTGACAGCTTTCCAAAAGGCGAGGATAATATCATCACAAAAGCCTACCATGCCTTTGCCGACTTCACCCATTTGGACTTCGGCTGTAAAATAACCGTGAACGTGGAGAAAAATCTCCCCTCACAAGCAGGCATGGGCGGAGGAAGTGCAGACGCCGCCGCCACCCTGCGAGCCTTGGACTTCATGTTCGATACAAGGCTCACCGATGAACAGCTCTGCTCCATAGGTGTGTCCCTCGGCGCAGACGTGCCTTTCTGTATTACAGGCGGCACAAGGCTCTGTCAGGGCGTTGGAGAAATAATGAGCAACCTGCCCTCACCCGATTGCGCTTTCGTTATAATAAAGCCCAACGTGGGTATCTCCACTCCCGAAGCTTTCAAAAAGTATGACAGCATATCAAATCCAAAGCGCTGTAATATGGACGTCCTGCTGAGATATATGGGCGGCGGAAAGCTTTTCGGCATATGCTCGAACCTTTTCAACGTGCTGGAATATGCCGCCGACCATGAGGAGATATCTCAGGCAGTGCAGGAGCTTAAAAAAAGCGGAGCGCTCTCCGCTCTTATGACAGGAAGCGGCTCAGCCGTTTTCGGCGTTTTCCCCGATATCATCACCGCACGCTCTGCCGCAGAAAAGCTGTCAGGCTGGAGCTATAAGTGCGTTTGTCAGCCTGTAAAACAGGGCTGGGAATTTGTATATTAATGAGGTGAAATAAGTGAGCAGAAATAAATGCAGAATTTGCGGATACCGCTTTAAAAGCGACGATGAAATAATTTGTCCTGAGTGCTTCACAGCCCGTGACGAGGATATAAGCTGCGGCAGCTTTTCAGGCGACCTCCATTCCCATGACCTCCGTGCCGATAACGAGCAGGACGGCTGGTTCGGTCAGTCTGAGAATGACACTTTCAAGGAAGAAAAAAATGACTTTGTTGCCGAGGAGCGTAAAGAGGAAGCAAAAGACGAAAATTTCCAAAGCACCTATATTCCTCCGAAAAATCCAACCCCTCCCCCAAGCTATTCAGCTTCCAGAGCCGAAAAGCTTGCCGCCCTCAATAACTACACACAACAGCGCACAGGCTATAACCGCCCTAACAACAGCTCCTATG
>CALEJX010000507.1 GCA_937898375.1 uncultured Ruminococcus sp. | reverse complement strand
TTCCGCCTTTCCGTAGATTTTAAACGTTTACGCTTGATGTTTTCCATGAAAACTTATTTCAAACGTTTCCGTTAATAAAAATATACAATATTCTCGGCATAATTTCAAGTCTTTTTTCGCATTTTTATGCTCGTTGTAATAAATTATGGAGGTTTAGCCAATTTTCCAACTTTGCTTTTGTGCATTTTAACAATGCTATTTGGATAATTGTAATCAATTTGTTACGAAGAGGAAGATAAACTTATCAAAAGTCAGCGAAAATGCCCTTTGTTTTCTGTGTGGTATCTAAAACTCATCAGTGCGGTATGTGAAAAATGTATATAAACATTTCTTTTGTATATGATTATGTTATGTGAAATTACAAAAACCATTAAGCAAATTCTTCTATTAAACGTTTTCGGATTATAGGTGTTGAAAAACGTAGTGTAGAGTGTGATATTGTTAAAATATTGTCTTGATATAAAAATATGATAGTCATATGGTCGGAAAATACAGAATATTCAGTGTTTGCGAGGATATTGTTAAAACGTTTACGCTAGTTTGGCGTTCTTTTTATTGTGCAAAATAACGATACAGAAAGAAAACGTATTCATTTCAGACAATATATTCGCTGTGGTCGGACAATATGACAAGTTGGGAAGTTTTTTGAAAAAGGGTCGCAAAGGTGTTGACAAATGGGCGGTTTTGGTGTATAATATTTAGGTCTGATATGCTGATATGGCTCAGTTGGTAGAGCAGCTCATTCGTAATGAGCAGGTCGTGGGTTGCTGTTAAAGCGACACGGCGGCGGATCGGATAAGCTGATAAAAAATTTAATATTTGCTAGTATGGCTCAGTTGGTAGAGCAGCTCATTCGTAATGAGCAGGTCGTCGGTTCGAGTCCGACTACTAGCTCCATATTGGTGATACCAAATGGATACTCACCTGAAAAAGCCTGTATTTACGGGCTTTTTTGACGTTTTGGGGACGAAAATTTTTAGTGTAAAACCGTGGATGCTTTTCCCCAGTTTTCACCGAAAAGAGGGAGTCGAACCCTATACAACAAAAAATTATCGAACAGATCGGCAGACTTTGACCAGATTTCGCTCTGAGCCTGCCGATTTGTTATGAAAAAACATGCAAAAAGTTTCAAAGGCTGTTTTGTCAAATATCACGAAATGTGATCAGTGACAAAACGGTCTTTTTTCATTTCTAAGGAAAGACCAGCTATAAAAAGTCAATACCCAAAACGAAAAAAGTCAGGATAATTTC
>CALEJX010000506.1 GCA_937898375.1 uncultured Ruminococcus sp. | reverse complement strand
TTTGGTGAAGCTCAGTTTCAAGCGGGGTTTTATCAGCAAAGCACCTGCGTATATAGCCACACATCTGCTCCTCGCCTAAAGCATCACAAAATTCCTCAAAATCCAGCGGATACATACTAAGGTGACGTTCCTCCGAGGGAATGACAATATCTTTGACGTTCTCTTTTATTGAGATGAGCGAGCCTGTTTCAATATAATCATACCTGCCATCGGCAACAAGATATTTGATACATTCCCTTGCTTTCGGGTACATCTGCACTTCATCAAAGATGATGAGCGATTCACGCTCATACAACTTCACGCCGTAATATGTGGACAAAAGCATGAAAAACGTATCAAGATCATTCATATGATTCACAAAATAGTCCTTGACATCTTTGGGGCACTTTGCGAAATCTATCAGAATATAACTCTTATACTCGTTCTTGCCGAATTCTTCGCATATCGTTGACTTTCCGATACGCCTTGCTCCTTCAATAAGAAAGGCTTTTTTGCCGTTCAGCTTGTTTTTTTTAAGTCAACAGCTTATCATACATTTTACGTTTCAGTATCATAACAACACCTCTTGAAATAATGCGCAGGTTTATGTATTGCACATATCAGGATAATACGCAGTTTGATTTTAGTCCTGCAACAGTATAATACGCAAGTTTATGATAATTATACTTCATTAAAGTGAAAAAGTCAAGAGATTAAGTGTTCTCATTTTTCCGAATATATAACTCAAACAAACCATTAAATGCAAAAAACATTTAATATTCCAAAAATCGTCCTGATACGTTCTATAAATTACCTCTTATAATCAAATTATGCAGGCATATAATATTATTGCAAACCCGAAAAACAAATGAAAAGGAGATACGAAAATGAAAGGTATCACAACTCAGGAAGGCAGAGAAACACTCAACAAGTTCAAAATGGAAGCAGCTAACGAAGTAGGCGTAAACCTCAAGCAGGGCTACAACGGCGATCTTACAGCTCGTGAGGTCGGCTCTGTAGGCGGTCAGATGGTCAAAATAATTAGTCCTGAACAACAATGGATATTTACCCGAAATAGCGTAAGAAACACAGGTCATTGCATTGAGATTACATATGCCGTTGGACTGGCAGTATAGGAGCAGCACAACGATATATTTTCTTATCAAAACATCGCATTTATAAATACAAATGCGATGTTTCAATGTTTATTCTTTCAATATGCTAAACCAATCATCTGGAAATCCCATAAGTTTTTTATCAACGTGAGGGTACTTGTGAAAAAGTTCATCTAGTTTGTCCACAAATGCCGTCCAATGTTGATCGTTAGTTGTTAAATGTTTAACGCAAAGAAGAGTTGCAAATACACGGATACTGCTTATACCCTTTTCTGTATATTGCTTATACAGTTTTGGTGTTTTTGCAAGATTAACATTATACAAACGTCCATAGTGTGCACAAATATTCCGCACAAAGGCAATGTGTTCGACCCAGCTTTCAAGATAGGTATAGCCCACGCCATACAACGTTGCAACGGCTTTTTTGTCCTGAGGTTTCATATTTTTATAAAACTTTGAGAGCGTACCGAAACTAAACAGCTCCACCAAAGCGTAAAACGGAATTTTGCCGTCAACATAATTATTTTTGAAATTCTTAACAAAAGGCGCTTTGCTATTTCTGGATATTTCCTTTTCTATCTCACAAAGAAAATCATAGTGATAGCCAGGATCATTAAAATTATCCGGATCTTCATATCCTAGTACACCATAAATATGTGAGAAATGATTTGCTACCCTACACCTGAGATTAACTTCGATTTGCTCTATCCAAGTAAATAAGAGTTGCCTGAAGTTGGCGTTAAACAGGTATAACTCAACGATTTGTTCAAAGGATATAGAACCATCAAAATTTTTATTTTTGCCTTTTAGTCCAAGACCATATGCTTTTATCAAGCGGAAATATGAAATATCATTAAGAATTCGACGTGCATATTCTTCATCGACAATTCTCAGCCCAAGCATTTTCAAGTTCTTGATCTGTTGATCAACATTCATTGATGGTTGCTGTTCTTTAAGCTGCATAAAAAAGTCCCCTAATAATTAAACGACCCGACGTGGTACGCATTGCTAAGAGGCGTGTCGGGTTCTGTTAATACTATTATATGCGATTTTTTCTAAAAAGTCAATGGAAAATATAGTTAAATGAATTTTGTAAAATGACCTAATGATAAAATAAGCACATTAGTAGCTTAAATTCTAATCTATTTTCCTTTATCAACATTCACAGTAAAGACATTAATAACATTCATTTCCACATTCTCCGTATCAATACAAACTTGCTTTGAAGAATATATCTCCAAATGATTGCTTTTTTCATCATACTCACAATCTGCGCAAAGATACATTCCGTCCTTTTCAGCTAATATTACTTTTGTGTTGTTGTCTATGAGTCTGTAATCACGCTTTAGCGCAGCAAACGATGTACCTAGTTCAAAAAAGCATAATGTTCCAATTATTATAATGGCTGCAACTAAAATAATTACATCTTGTTTACTATTTTCCTTTTTATCGGCCTTTTTACCTACCATATCCATCGCTTTATCAAGAGGTTTAATAAATAATTTTTCATTTTTTATGGCAATTCCTATGGATAAGCCAAAATAATAAATGGCTGTACATAATTTTATTAACGAATATAAACATTTTAATATCTCCCAGGCTGTTACGCCTTTCCATATTTTTATAATATTATAATCCAACTTTGCACAGGCGAATATAAAAAATGCTACCATAGTTACAATATAAATGCATACTACATTTCGGACTGTTTTCCATAAACCCTTTGTTTTTATTATTGCGTATCCCATAAAAAAATTAAACAGTAATAAAATCAAACATTTAAAAAGCAGATCAAATAAATTGGAGAGAATATTGGCTTCACTTATTTCATTATATGAATTACTGATGGAAAAATAACTATTATATCCTTCAAT
>CALEJX010000505.1 GCA_937898375.1 uncultured Ruminococcus sp. | reverse complement strand
AGTAATATCGGTGTTGGTACTATAGCACTTGCAGCCTATACATATATGGCTCTTGTTCCAATTATCCAGCCGCCTATCATGAAGGCTCTTACAACAAAGAAAGAGCGTTCAGTAGTAATGGGTCAGCTGAGACCTGTTTCTAAGGTAGAGAAGCTTATTTTCCCTATTCTCGTAACTATCGTTATCTCACTTATGGTTCCTTCAGCAGCTCCACTGGTTGGTATGCTCATGTTTGGTAACCTCCTTAAAGAAAGCGGCGTATGCGATAGACTTGTTAAGACCGCTCAGAACGAGCTTATGAACATCATTACTATCTTCCTTGGCATCACTGTTGGTGCAACAACACAGGCAGATAAGATCATGAATATTCAGTTTGCTGAAGTTATGGCACTTGGCGTTGTAGCATTCTCACTTGGTACAGCCTGTGGTGTACTTCTCGGAAAGCTTATGTATGTTCTTTCAGGTCACAAGATCAATCCGCTTATCGGTTCAGCTGGTGTGTCTGCCGTTCCAATGGCAGCTCGTATCTCTCAGAAGGTCGGTCAGCAGGAAGTTCCTACAAACTATCTGTTGATGCACGCTATGGGTCCTAACGTTGCCGGCGTTATCGGTTCAGCAGTTGCTGCTGGTGTTCTTCTTACGATCGTAAGATAAGATCAGATATTTTTCGGGACGATGAAAAAGCATCGTCCCGATTTTTGTGTGTATAAGATTAGGAGTGTTGATATGTCAGAAAGTAAATTTTTTGCAGTTATATCCCGTATGAAATATATTAATCGTTGGGCGCTTATGCGAAATACAATAACCGAGAATATCAGCGAACATTCTCTCGAAGTTGCTTTTATCGCACATGTGCTTGCACTTATCAGAAATAAGAGATTTGGCGGAAATGTTTCCCCTGAAAGATGTGCTCTGCTTGCTATGTATCATGATGTCACTGAAATAATCACAGGCGACTTGCCTACGCCTATAAAGTACTACAGCCATGAGATAAAGGGCGCTTATGACGAGATAGAGCAGAAGGCAAAAAATACTCTGGTGTCATATCTCCCTGATGACCTTAAAGAGGACTTTGAGCCGCTTTTCTGCAAGACTCCACAGGAGGAAGAAGCATGGAAGCTTGTTAAGGCGGCGGATAAGTTGTCCGCACTTATAAAGTGCCTTGAAGAAAGACAAATGGGTAATAATGACTTTGCATCTGCTGAAAAATCTACTCTTGAATCGATAGTTGCAATGAATCTCCCCGAAGCAAATGTTTTTCTTGATGAATTTATTCCTGCATATACGTTAACTCTTGACGAACAAGCTTGACATTGGCGAAGTGGTGTTGTATAATAGAAATTGAAATTATAGGACAATATTAAGTGGAAAAATATTGAAATCATGGAGGCTATCAATTGGATATTATCGTTTCTGCGTCGCTGCTTGCCTGCGACTTTTCAAACCTTGCGTCAGAAATAAAGCGTGCCGAGGACGCTGGCGTTGATTGGATACATTATGATGTCATGGACGGAATGTTCGTGAGGAATATAAGCTTTGGCGAGCCGCTTTTGAAAAGCGTTGGCAAAAGTATAACTATCCCTGTTGACGTTCATCTTATGATATGCGACCCTATCAGATATATTGATAATTATGCTGATCTTGGTGCTGATCTTATCACTTTCCATTATGAAGCGGCTGAAGATCCGCAGGCTGTTATTGATAAGATACATTCAAGAGGTATAAAGGCAGGAATTTCTATTAAGCCCGCAACGCCTGTAAGTGCGATCAAGCCTTTCCTTGACAGTGTGGATATGGTGCTTGTAATGACAGTAAACCCCGGTTTTGGCGGTCAGAAGTTTATCCCTGACACCCTTGAAAAAATAAGTGAAGC
>CALEJX010000504.1 GCA_937898375.1 uncultured Ruminococcus sp. | reverse complement strand
GTCGCAAGTTCCGAACTCAGATACAAGAACAGGAAGTCCCTTGTTGTAGCAGTTCTGAAGTCTGTTTCTCAGCCAATCAGTGTGAGTGTTTGCATAGAAGTGAAGAGCATAAACGCAGTTCTTGTCGGAAAGCTTGTTGCCGAGCACCTGATCAATGTCTTGGCTCCATGTGCCTGTGCCGCAGATTATGATAGCGTCACTGTCATATTTTCTGATAGCGCTTACAACGCTCTGACAGTAGCTCTTAATTCCGCCTGTCCATGTTATGCCGCCGTTAGGCTCGTTGCAGATCTCGTAAATAACGTTGTTGTAGTCCTTGTAGGTCTGGGCCATTTCTGTGAAGAACTTGATAGCGTCATTCTTGTGGTTGTTAGGGTTTTTGTCATTGAGAACGTGCCAATCGATTATAGCATACATTCCAAGAGACTTTGCATTCTCAACGCCTGTCTTGACTTTCTGCTTTGCCTGAGCCTGATACTTGCCGTTCTCAGTGCAGTAGCCGCCCCATTCTTCTGGATACATTGCAATTCTTATGGTGTTGACTTTCCAATCATCTCTAAGAACTTTAAGAGAGTCCTTTGTAAGGATATCGGAGAAATCTTCCCACATGATGCCGTGAGTTGACATACCCTTTATCTTGAACACCTTGCCGTTCTTGTCAACAATGTTCGCACCCTTTACAGAAAGCTGACCATGCTGTGAAACAGGTGTCACAACAGCAGGAGCTTTAGACGTTGTTGCCGATACCTCTGCGGAATATTTTCCGTAGTGGTTGGCCTTTTTGTCGTCTGTCTTGCAGGCTCTTATCTTGAATTTGTAGGTGGTTTTTTGATTGAGATTTTTTACAGTGTAGCTTGTGCCGGTGGTCTTTCCAACTTCCTTCCATTGACCGTTTTTAAGCTGAAATACTCTGTAATTTGTGCAACCTATCTTTGTCCATGAAAGCTTTACGCTGTCATAAGAAACGCTTGATACTTTAAGACCCTTTGCAGGCTGTGGGTTTGTGGCGGTGTTCCAGTTGTCGGAATATGCGCCGTAAACTTTCTTTCCTTTCACGGTCTTGTAGGCTCTTACCTTGAAGTTTTCACGGGTAGCATTGGGCAGATTTTTTACAGTGTATGTGAGGGTCGAGCCGCTCTTTACATCTGCTATCTGCGGATACTGACCGTTTTTCCTCATGCAAACTGAGTATCCCGAAGCTCCGCTGACCTTTTTCCAGCTAAGCTTTATCTCGCTGTTGCTAAGTGTTTTTGAAGTAAGCCCTGTGACTTTTCCGACGCTTGCAGCCTCAACAGTTATCGCCGTCTGCGAAAGAAGCGGCGTTCCGTCTACAGCAGGCAGTGCCGCCGCAGCCGACATGAGCGTTACCGAAGTCAGCAGCACAGCGGCGGCTTTCTTCAAGTCAATAAGTTTTCCCATAATTTTTTTCCTCCCATGATGAACATTGTAACGTTTCATTCATACTTATTATAAGTTTAACATATTTTCGTCCTTTTGTAAACTGCAAAAGCCCATTTTAAGGCTCAAATACTTCACAAATTTTCAATTCGTTCATTGGTGAAAAAGTAAAAAAATCCGTTTTATTTAATATAGAAGTACGAAAAATGAATAAATTACAAATGGTTAAAAAACGGTAACAAGAGCTTTTTTGGACAGTTGAAAACTACGGTTGAAAACTTTTGAAAATGTTGAAAACTATGTTGAAAATGTTTAAAACTCATGCTATATCAGCAATTTGGTGTTGAAAATTATAAAGTTTTCAACAATCGTCCGTTTTTTTACCCTTGTCTGTAACCAAAATGTAATTAATTCTTTACATAATGATATCCAAAAAAATGTACTTCAAAGAGCCGAAAATGTACAGAATATTATTTGATTTGTAATCACTGTGTAACGTGGTTTACCCTATCTCACAAAGTAAGTGAATTTTACATTTTGCTGTGTAAAAAATAAAAATCATGCCTACTTTGGTGAAAATTGCTCTTGACATTGTGATATAAACAGTGTATACTGATAGTAAATCATATTTACATACCAACGTATGACAAATGTCAATTGACAGCAGGAGTGCGGTGTGATATACTTGATTTATTCATAAAAAAATACGATTATACAGACAAAGAAAGGAATGGGGACACAATGGAAACTGTTTTACAGGTCAAAGGGCTTTCAAAGCAGTACAAAAAGGGCGTTTATGCCTCCCATAACGTCACTTTTGACGTTGGAAAGGGCGAGATCTTTGCGCTGATAGGTCCTAACGGCGCAGGAAAGACCACGACCATAAGAATGATATCCACACTTTTGCAGGCAACAGAGGGCGACGCTGTAGTGGCAGGTCATAGTATTCTTACTGAGCCTGATATGGTAAGAAAAAGCATTACATATCTCCCTGACGAGGCAGGCGCTTATAAGACCATGACAGGCAGAGGATATCTGGAGTTCATGGCTTCTATCTATGCTGACAACGGCGAACAGGCTTACGAGTTTGTGAAGCGTGGCTGTGATATATGCGAACTTGGTGACAGGCTCGACGATAAGATATCAAATTATTCCCGTGGTATGGCAAGAAAGCTTCTTCTTGCAAGGGCGATAATGCCGCTCCCTGCACTGGCTATCCTTGATGAGCCGACTTCGGGACTTGATATCATAAACGCCCTTGAGATAAGAAGAATGATAAAGAAGCTTGCTTCTGAGGGCATGAGCTTTCTGCTTTCTTCCCACAATATGCTTGAGATAGAGTATGTTTCAGACAGGGTGGGCATAATCGCAAAGGGCGAGCTGCTTGAAGTTGGCAAGCCTGCGGAGCTTATTGAAAAATACGGCGCTCAGAACCTTGAAGAAGTCTTTGAAAGGGTGGTGCTTGACCGTGAAGTTTTATAATCTTTTCCGCAAGGAATTAAAGGAAATGCTCAGCCCACAGACTATTATAACAATGATAGTCACGGTAGTGGTGCTTGTTATGGCAGGTCAGGCAATGTCAGGTGCAATAAGCGACAGTGCCGAAAAGGCTTCCGACCTTACTATATGCGACCTTGACAAGACGGAGTTCACAGAAAGCGTTTTAAGCTCTCTGAAAGCTACCGCAAAAGCCGGTGACGGCAAGATAACAGTTGTGGATATAAAATCCGATGACTATGCCGCAGAGCTTAAAAGGCTCGATCAGGACAGCGTTGTGATAATACCGAAAGGCTTTACAGAGCAGGTAAAACAGCATAAAAAGGCAGATGTTGAATTTGTTCAGAGAATGACCTCTCTTGCAACCATGTCAAATATAAACACAGGCTCAGACACCGCCCTTGCAGTTATACAACAGGCTGTAAAATCAACTATCTATCAGGATAAGCTTAACAGCGGCGCAATGACAGAGGACGAAATGAATCAGCTTGAAGACCCTGTCCTGCTTTCTGAAACAACAGTTGTGGGCAACAAGTCCGATAAGGTGAGCAGTTCTATAGTGGTGTCACTTTGCTCAGCACAGAGCATGGTAGTGCCTATAATAATGTTCGTCCTTATAATGTTCTCGGCGCAGATGATACTCAGCGCTATCTCCACCGAGAAAATAGACAAGACCCTTGAAACGCTCCTTTCCGCACCAGTTTCAAGACTTTCCGTCCTTACATCAAAAATGCTTGCCGCAGGTGTTGTGGCAGCTTTGCAGGCTATCGTTTATATGTTCGGCATGAGCAAAATGACAGGCGGTCTTACCGAGGGCATGGGCGACACGTCAGCCTATGAATCTGCAATGGAAAATCTCGGTCTTACTATGAGTATAGGACAGTATGTGCTTGTTGGAATACAGATGTTTGTGTCTATCCTTATTGCATTGTCCCTCTCAATGGTATTAGGCGCACTTGCAAAGGACGCAAAATCAGCCCAGACAATGCTTCTGCCTATAACATTCTCCGCAATGATACCATATCTTCTTGCAATGGTAGTCGATATCAGAACGCTTTCACCTGTTATAAAGTATATAGTCTATGCTATCCCATTTACTCATACATTTATGGCAAGCGAGAACGTCATGTTTGGTAACTACAGCCTTTATACAGGCGGACTTATCTATCAGCTCATACTTCTTGCAGTGTGCATGACTATCGCACTGAAAATTTTCATGAGCGACAAGATATTCACAATGTCGATCGGCGGAAAGCAGAGAACAAGAAAGTCCTTTGCTTTTAAGAAAAAATAATTATACATAATTACGCTACTTGTATGTAGGGGCGACCTCAGGTCGCCCACTGCTTTGAATAGGCTTTGGTAAAAAAAATAAAACCGCTGCGGAATTTGCTCCGTGGCGGTTTTGCTTTGCACTATTTAGTTATCTGAAGTTTTAAGCCCTGTGTCCTCATCAACGATGCCATTATCCTGCGTGATGTTGAAAATGCACCATTTTCCGCTGCATTTTCCAACATAGATGTAAAGCTTTGCGTCCTCACTGCCCTTTGAGCCTTTAAATGTAACATTCGTTACTATCTCGTAAGCCTCTGAAATGCTTGGCGCAGAGCCGTAAAAGCTCTTGTATTCGCTCAGGTCATATTCAGATTCTTTAAGCTTTGTTTCTCTGCCAAAAGATACGTCGATAGTGTAGTCAGCGCCATAGCTGTCAATGAAATCACTGTAGAGGACTTCTTTCATTACTTGTTCTTTGCCATATCCGCCCTCGGTGCGCTGTTGTTCGTATTCGTTTTTCATCTCTTTTGGGAAACACTCCACAAATGAGTCGAAATCGCTGGTTTGTATTGACTTGAAGTATTTTTCTATTACCTCTGTCTTTGTGGAGCTGAAAATAACTCCGCTTTTGTATAACACAGCCACGATAACGCCTATAACAACTATCGCCACAATGGCGAGGGTCTTTTTGCCTGCGTTGGGGTCATAGTGACGCTTTATCTCGGTGTCCTCTTTTTTCTCCTTTTCCCACTTGGCATAAAGCTCTTTTTCTTCCTCTGTCCTGAAACGTTCGGGCTTTGTAGGCTTTTTGTATTTGTCAGCAGCGTGGGTCTTTACGTTTGGATCACCATAGCCGCACTTGTCGCAATAATCTCCCTCATAATAGTTTCCACATGATTTGCAAAGTTTTGACATTTTTGTACCTCGTGTCTGTGTTTGTAGATGTATGGTTAGTATGGGCGTGAAAGCATATCGGGCGAACACTGTCCGCCCACAGTTGCTATTAGCGGGCGACCCAAGGTCGCCCCTACAGAAATTTATTTCTGCTTGTAGTCTTTGAGAAAATCTCTCATTTCATTCATGGAGTATTCAAGATCTTCCAGCTTAGGCAGATAAACTATCCTGAAATGGTCAGGCTGTTCCCAGTGGAAACCGCCGCCGTGAACAAGAAGTATCTTCTTCTGACGTAGGAAATCAAGCACGAACTGTTCGTCATTTGTGATGTTAAAACGCTTTGCGTCTATCTTAGGGAATATATAGAAAGCCGCCTTAGGCTTTACAGCCGACAATCCGTCAATGCTGTTGAGAGCATTGTAGATATACTCTCTCTGCTCGTAGATACGTCCGCCCGGCAGGAGCAGATCGTCAGTTTTTGTGTAGTCTCCAAGAGCATATTTGATTATATACTGGCTCGGTACATTTGAGCATAGTCTCATGCTTGAAAGCATATTAAGACCCTCTATGTAGCCTTTTACCCTGCTCTTATCACCGCTAAGGGTCATCCAGCCCACACGGAAGCCTGCGATACGATGTGATTTTGAAAGTCCGTTAAGTGTTATACAGAAAACGTCAGGGCAAAGTGAAGCGATAGAAGTGTGCTCAACGCCGTCCATAAGAAGCCTGTCATAGATCTCGTCTGAGAATATGATAAGCTCGTGGCGTCTTGCCATGTCGGCTATCTTTTCAAGTATCTCTTTTGGATATACCGCACCTGTCGGGTTGTTAGGGTTGATGATAACGATAGCCTTTGTCTTGTCTGTTATCTTCTTTTCCATGTCCTCAAGGTCAGGATACCACTCGGAGCTTTCATCGCAGATATAGTGAACGGCAGTACCCCCTGCGAGAGTAACGGAAGCTGTCCACAGCGGATAGTCAGGCGCAGGAACAAGCACCTCGTCGCCGTTGTTGAGAAGTCCCTGCATTACCATTGTGATAAGCTCGGAAACGCCGTTTCCGGTGTAGATATCGTTAAGGCTCTCAACAGGTATGCCCTTGAAGTGTGCATAATCATAAATTGCCTGTCTTGCCTCTGTTATGCCCTTTGAGTCGGAATAGCCCTGAGCGTTTCTCAGATTGTCTGTCATAGCCTGTATTATCTCATCAGGGGCATTGAATGCGAACGGAGCAGGGTTTCCGATATTGAGCTTGAATATCTTCTCTCCCCTTGCTATCATTTCGTTCGCTTCGTCCATAACAGGACCTCTTATATCATAACACACGTTATCAAGCTTGCTTGATTTTGAAAAAGTTCTCATTTTATAAAGCTTCCTTTCGCTTTTTGGTTTTCTTTTTGTCTTTACTCTTTGTAAGCTCAAAGCTTCTGAGGGTAAGATCTTCTATCTCCTCTGTTGGCACGTCGCTGTCAAGATACAATGTTATCCAGTGGACCTTGTTCATGTGATAAGCTTCCGTTACGCCCTTGTAGATATCCCTGTAAAACAGCACTTCTTCGGGCTTTAGCTTTAAGTTCACTATCCACCTGTCATTGTGGAGCATCAAAAGCCCAAACCACTTTTTCGTGTCCCAGTGGCGCAGTGCAGTGGTCTGAAAGTCCTCGTTGAAAGGCTGGTCATATGCCGCACCTGCAATAGAACTGCAAAAGTCAAGATATTCTTCTTTTGTCATAAAAACACCGACCTTTGCAAAAATAGTATACCTTATTATAATAGCACTGCTTTGACCCTCTGTCAAGACGAAAACCAAGAAAAAAGCTGTCCCGATCTCTCGGAACAGCCTTTTCCCTGAAGTAAAAGAATATGAAAAAATATGAAGAAAGCTTTGTTGTTTAGAAACCGTAGCCGTAGTTGTAACCGCCAAGACCGTTTCCGTAATATCCGTTGTAGTTGTCATTGTTATTGTTATCACTGTTCTGGTCGCTGTCATTGGACTCAGAAGTGTCCTCTGTAGCCTCGCCAAGAACAACGTCAACATTTATCATTTTCTTGTTTCTGTATATAGTAAGCTGAACAGTATCGCCAACTTTGCACTTGTTCTTTACCTCGTTCAGTTCGCTGATGTTTGAGATAACAGTACCATTTATGCCTATTACGATATCGTTCTCCTGAATACCAGCCTTTTCAGCACCGCTGCCCTCAGTAACGCTCTTTACAAGGAAGCCCTGTGGGATACCATAGTATGATGAATAAGCGCTTGTGATGTCTGTGCCTGAAATGCCAAGGCTAGGTCTGCCTGTAACGTAACCGTTCTTCATAAGGTCCTCAACGATAGGGAGCGCCTCATCGATAGGGATAGCAAAGCCAAGTCCCTCGCCCACTGATGAAGATACCTTTGCAGATGTGATGCCTATTACCTGACCGTATGCGTTGATAAGCGGTCCGCCTGAGTTACCGCTGTTGATAGAAGCGTCTGTTTGGATAAGATTCATTGTCCTGTCCTCAACAGTGAGCGTTCTGTCTGTTGCGGAAATGATACCTGCTGTTACTGAGTTTGCAAGTGAGAAACCAAGCGGGTTGCCTATTACAATAGAAGCTTCGCCCACCTGAAGATCAGCAGATGTGCCAAACTCAGCGGCTGTAAGTCCCTTTGCGTCTATCTTCAAAACTGCGATATCAGTCTGAGTATCCTTGCCCACAAGGGTAGCTGTGTATGTGAGGTTGTCCTCTGTTTCGTCAGCGTCAGTGTCAGAGCTTGATGTGTTGTCATCTGATTTGCTTGAAGTATCGTTGTAGCTGTCAGGAAGCACAACTGAGATAGACTGTGCGCCCTCAACAACGTGTGCGTTCGTTACGATGTAGCCGTCCTCGCTCATTACGATTCCTGAACCTGTTGCAGTGCCGTTTGAAAGGATACAGGAGATACCAACGACTGACGGTGAAACTTTCTTTACTATCTCAGGGATAGTAAGTGCGTCAGACGGAGTTGAAAGCTGCTGGATAGTCGGCAGATTTGAACGATCAACTGTGCTTTTTGCGCTCTTTGAAGAAGTGTCGTCCTTCGAAGTTACTGTGCTTGAAGATGTTGAGCCAACAACGTTCTTGCCTGTTACAAGATTGTAGCCTACAATGGAAGTGGTTCCGATAGCCGCAACGCAAAGCACTGCGATAATACCGGAAAGCACCTTCTTGCCCTTGGACTTCTTCTTGTTAGGATTGTATGTGAACTCGTTCACACCGCCTGTCTGAGCCTGATACTGATTGTATCCGTTCTGCTGTGTGTAGCCGTTTTCAAAATTGTTATTGTTATTATTGTTATCATTGAAGTTGTTGTTTCCGTATTCATTCATGATGAAAACCTCCTAGTATGTCAGCGGCGTGAGCCGTGGTAATCAAATTTTATCCGCCCCCTGAGGGGCTTTCTTGTCTCGTTATCTAATATTATACTTGTTTATGTGAAAACTGTATGATAAATAGGACAATGTTTAATGTTTTTTACGGGAATATCATGCCATATTGCAGACATATTTCTTCACATTTGACTTTTTTTAATAGGTTCAAATTGCACAAATGCCTTTTTGTACAGTTTTTTATCGCCTCCTTTTAAACAATGTTAAGAACAGTTTTGCTTTTGCATATTTTAAATAAATAAATCAAATGTTTTTTGTGCATATCGGTAGAAATCTTTCGATTTTGGCACTATTAAATGTAAAATTATTATTAATTAACTATAAAAATCTTGACAGTTACAGAGTTTTCAACCTTTTTTGACAAGTTTTCTTGCGAAATGCACAAAAAATGATTTTACAGTTTGTTTAAGGTGACTAAATCCTCTTCAGACCTAGTTTTTATGATATCTTAAACGTTTAATATCCTTGACAAAATACAGAGAAATTGATATAATTAAGATTAGCTAAATAAGCCCATTTTGGCATTTTTCATAAATTTATGGGCTGATTTGCATAATTTATTGCCCCAAATTTGAACATATTGTACAAGAAATACAATATGTTGTGGTCGTTGCGTGCTTCTGACACGATATGTGAATAATGCACAAATATTTTAACCTTTGTTTGAGTATATTACATAGGTCAAAATAACCAATAGCACGGCTGGGTCGAGGGGGATAATTCTGTGTGATGTGATAAAGGAGCCGTGCGGTATGGATACTATACTTTCAACCGAAGATCTGTGCCGTGATTTCAAGATCGGCGACGGAAGCGTTGTGAATGCGCTGAAAAATATCAACATAGAAATAGAAAAAGGCAAGCTGACGATCCTTAGAGGACGTTCGGGAAGCGGTAAAACCACTCTTATCAATATTCTTGGCGCACTTGACAAGCCAACAAAAGGCAAGGTCATGTTCGGCGGACGGGATATCACAAGGCTCTCCGAGAGAGCGAGGGACGATATAAGGCGCTATAAAATGGCGTTCGTATTCCAATCCGTGGCGCTCATGTCGGGTATGACCGCATATGAAAACGTTGACTTTGGTCTTAGACTTGCGAAATATCCTTATGAGGAAAGAGATAAGCGCACAAGGGAATGTCTGCGAAGCGTGGGACTTGAAAAGCGAATGTCCCACCGTCCGGGAGAAATGTCCGGCGGCGAACAGCAGCGAGTGGCTATAGCAAGGGCTATCGCACATAAGCCTGACATAATTTTTGCGGACGAGCCTACTGCCGAGCTTGATACGGCAACGGCGCTTCATGTTGTAAAGCTTTTCAAAGAACTGGTGGCAAGAGATGAGATGACTATTATAATGACAACTCATGACCCCAGCATGATTGATATAGCTGATAAGGTTTATACATTGGAGGATGGTGAGATAGTTGAGTGATGAACTTGATACTATTGTAACTGCCGACAATGATAAATATATGATACGGTGTGAAAACCTGGTGAAGATTTACAAAACTTCTGATGTGGAGGTAGTGGCGCTCCAAGGGCTTGACCTAGACGTTGAGCGTGGAGAGCTTATGGCTATCGTTGGAAACTCAGGAAGCGGTAAATCCACATTGCTCAATATGCTTGGAGGACTTGATAAGCCCTCGGCAGGAAGCCTTTATGTGGACGGCAAGGATCTTTTGAAGTTCACTGATAAGGACTATATGGAGTATAAAAGAAACACCGTAGGCTTTGTGTGGCAGAATAATGCAAGAAATCTTGTGCCGTATCTCACGGCTGTGCAGAATGTTGAGCTTCCTATGCTTCTCAACGGCGCACATAAGAGACGGCAAAAAGCGCTGGAACTGCTTGACAGAGTGGGGCTGCTGAAAAGGAAAAACAGCAGGCTCGACCAAATGTCGGGAGGCGAACAGCAAAGAGTTGCAATAGCTATTGCACTGGCAAACGACCCGAGGCTGCTTTTGGCTGATGAGCCTACAGGCTCGGTGGATACAAAAACTTCCAATATGATACTTGATATCTTCAAGGAGCTTAACAGGGACGAGAAAATTACTGTTGTGATCGTTACTCATGACCTTAAGCTTGCAGACCATATCGACAGAGTGGTGGCTATCAGAGACGGAAGAACAAGCTCTGAGATCGTAAGAAAGCGTTCTTATGTGGAGGAGCTCAACGAAATGGGAGATGTCGTGCTTGTTGAGAACAGCGAGGAAACGGCTCATGAAGAGCTTATCGTCCTCGACAGATCAGGACGGCTCCAGCTCCCGAAAGACTTTATGGACGCCCTTGAGATAAAAGGCGGAGATAAGGTCAAGGTCGAACTTGATGAGAACGGCGACAAGCTCGTGCTGTTCAGATCGGGGGGGACATAATTTTTATTTTTTCTCTATTCCCCGTGGGGGATAACATATGGAAAGAGGTTCTATACTATTTATATTAGAATGTAATTAAGTAGGCTTGATTCTCGCAAAACCAAAAGCAATTTATTTAGAAAGGTGGATTCATAGTGAAAGACACAATGTTTAGGCGTGTTATTTCTTCCGCATTGGCACTTGCTTTGTGTGCAAGCGCAGCTGTTCCTGCGTTCGCAGACAGCGAAGCGGCGGACGACAGCGCTCTAGGCACGCAGGCAACTGCTGATGATTCTGCAACAGGCGACGGAAGCTCCGCTGCCACGACGGGTACTGACTCGATCCGTCAGACTTCTTACACTAACTATGTTAAGAAGTATGCCGACGCTGCAAGACCTGACCAGACAGTTGAGGTCTTGGGCAAGGATTACGATCCTGCCTCAGTAACAGACGCTCAGATCACTGTAGCAACAGTTGACGGAGAAAGCGATGTTATGCAGTGGGCAAATCAGGAGGGCTCAGTTTCTTGGAAAGTGAACATTCCTGAAACAGGCGTCTACAATATCAAGATGATATATGAGGCACTTGAGAGCAACACAAACGACGTTGAATTTTCTCTGCTTATTGACGGCGAAAGCCCTTATGCAACAGCGTCAAGAATTACGCTGAACAAGAGGTGGATAAACGAATCTGAGATCAAGCAGGATTCAAGACAGAACGATATCCGTCCTGGACAGATATCAACTCCATGTTGGCAGGAAACTCCTCTGGAGGACATCGACGGACTTTTCAACGAGCCGCTGGAGTTCTACATAGAGGCAGGCGAGCACACAATAACATTCGAGTCTGAAAAGGCTGAATTTGCTGTCAAGAGCTTTACTTTCTATCAGTATGAAGCACCTGCTGCTTATGTAGCACCGTCAGACAGCGATCTGACACAGGCTCAGGGTCAGAAGATCACTCTCGAGGGTGAAACTGCTACCTACAAGTCTGCAAGAACTCTTTATCCTACATCAGATAAGAGCTCTTATCTTACATCAAGCGCAAACGGTTCAAGCCCTACTAAGACAAGATATAACACTATCGGTTCAGGAAGCTGGACACAGTCAACACAGACAGTTACTTGGGAGTTCAATGTTGACAAGGCTGGCTACTATAAGATAGGTATAAGAGGCAGACAGGATCAGATGAGAGGTATGTACTCTAACAGACGCCTTTACGTCAACGGCGAAGTACCTTGCTTTGAAGCTAATCAGATAAAGTTCTACTACGGCACAGATTGGGAGATAACAACTCCTAAGGCTGAAAACGGCGACGATCTTTATTTCTACCTCCAGGCAGGCACAAACACTATCTCTCTGGAAGCAGTTCCTGGTGAGATAGGCGAGATCATGGGCGATCTGGACGAGCTTGTTTATAACATCAACAGCTACTATAGACAGATCAGACAGATCACAGGTCCTGACCCAGACGAATACAACAACTACATGATCGATACAGCTATTCCTTCTATCATTCCTGACTTCAAGGAATATACTCAGACATTGAGAGATAAGAAGGCTGAGATCGAGAAGCTTTCAAACTCAGGCGGTACTGAGGCTGAAACGCTTGAGAAAATGGCTATCGTTCTTGATAAGTGTATAAAGAAGCCTGACCTTATCCCTGAGATGATGTCACAGATCAAGGATAACATCACATCGGTTTCTTCATTCGTAAACCAGTATCGTGAGCAGCCTCTTGAGGTCGATATGATAGAGGTCGTTACTTCCGATGAGGGCTTCACTTCATGTGACAAGTCGTTCTTCGGTTCACTGAGCTTCGGTTTCAAGGGCTTTATCGGCTCATTCTTCGAGGATTATAACGCACTGTCCGATGAGGACGAAAGTGCTATGGAGTGCTGGGTAATGCTCGGTCGTGATAACGCTGAGGCTCTCCAGCAGCTCATTTCAAGTGAGTATAACCCAACAGCTAACACAAAGATCAACCTTAAACTCGTTCAGGGCGGTATCGTTGAGGCTACATTTGCAGGCAAGGGTCCTGACCTCGCTCTCTTCATGGGCGGTGACTTCCCTATCCAGCTCGCAGCCCGTGGCGTTCTTACAGACCTGTCCACATTCAGTGACTTTGATGAGGTAAAGACACGTTTTGCAGATCAGGCTACCGTTCTTTATGAGTACAACGGCGGTACATATGGTCTTCCATGCGACCAGACCTTCCCAATGCTGTTCTATCGTTCTGATATCCTTAGCGAATATGATATCGACCCAGCAACAGACCTTAATACTTGGGACGGACTTCTCAACTGCCTGCCAACACTTCAGAGAAACTATCTCGAAGTTGGTCTTATCCTCCCTGTAATGACAAGTACAGGCGGAACAACTCAGGTATCTGCTATCACAGAGCCTGGTAACACATTCGCTATGCTGCTCCTCCAGCAGGGTCTTAACTACTACAACGAAGAGCAGACAAAGACAACATTCGATACTCAGGAAGCCGTAAATGCTTTCGATACTTGGACAAAGTTCTATACAACATACAGCTTCCAGCAGACATACGACGCATTCACACGTTTCAGAACAGGTGATATGCCGGTAGTTATCCAGAACTACACATTCTACAACCAGCTTTCTGTAGCTGCTCCTGAGATCAAGGGCTGCTGGGGATTCCAGCCTGTTCCTGGTACTGTTCAGGCAGACGGATCTATCAACCACGCAGCAAACTCCAATGGTTCAGGCGCTATCATCTTCACAAAGGCTGAGGATCAGGAAGGCGCTTGGGACTTCATCAAGTGGTTCACATCAACTGACGCTCAGGTCAAGTATGGTAACAATATCGAGTCTATCCTTGGTACAATGGGTAGATATGCAACAGCTAACGAAGAAGCACTCCAGCAGTTGTCTTGGACAACTTCAGAAGTAAGTCTTCTTCTCGACCAGCTCAACTCACAGGTAGAGATCCCGATCATTCCTGCATCTTATGGTGTAACAAGAAACATTATGAACGCATTCAGAGCCGTAGTTAACGACTATGACAATGCTCGTGATACACTGTTCTGGTACAATAAGGATATCAATGACGAGATCACTCGTAAGCTTGAAGACCTTGGTCTGTACGACAATTAATGAAAGGGGAGTAACTAATGGCCAAAACCAATCCGGAAGCGCCTATGATAAAACAGGGCAAGTGGAAGTACACATGGCACATGATGAAAACCAACAAGGCTTGCTATGCAATGCTCCTGCCTTTCATGTCTTTGTTCCTTATCTTCACGGTAGCACCTGTCGTAATGTCGCTGCCAATAGGCTTCACAAACTTTAACATGATCGAAACTCCTAAGTTTGTAGGACTTTCAAACTTCTATACGCTGTTCCTTAACGACGACGTATTCCTTATCGCAGTAAGAAACACTCTTATCTTTGCGATATTCACAGGTCCGTTCTCTTATATCCTCAGCTTTATCATTGCTTGGCTGATAAACGAGATGAACGCATTCCTCAAAACATTTTTCACATTCGTATTCTATGCACCTTCTATGACAACTTCCGTATACGTTACTTGGCAGCTCATCCTGTCAGGTGACTCCTACGGTTACCTGAACGCTGTGCTTATCGATCTGGGTATCCTGAACGAACCTGCACAGTGGCTCACAGATACAAACTATATCCTTACAGTTGTTATCATCGTTCAGTTGTGGATGTCAATGGGTGCAGGATTCCTTGCTATCCGTGCAGGCTTCCAGAACATTGATAAGTCAATGTACGAAGCAGGCGCTATCGAGGGTATCAAGAACAGGTGGCAGGAGCTTTTCTACATCACAATCCCTTCAATGGGACCACAGCTTCTGTTCGCTGCTGTTATCCAGATATCAGCATCATTCACAGTCGGCGTTGTTGGTCAGAACCTTGTAGGTCTGCCGTCAACAGACTATGCAGCTCATACAATTATGAACCACGCTACAGACTATGGTAACATTCGTTATGAAATGGGTTATGCGTCAGCAATATGTTTCGTATTGTTCGCTGCAATGCTCCTTGCCAATAAGGGTATCAACTGGCTCTTAGGCAAGTATCTTGACTAAAGGAGGGGAGTATATAAAATGGCTAGAAAAAGAAAAAAGAAGCAGTCTATTGAGAAGCTTAAGGTCAAAGAGAAAAAGGCGAGAGTCAATGGTTCTCTTGGCGGAGATATAGTTATTTTCATATTCCTCTGTCTCCTTGGTGCATTCATGGTGTTCCCACTGTATTACTCGGTGATTCAGTCATTGAAGCCTGTCGAGGAACTTTTCGTTTTCCCGCCAAAGCTTTACGTTCTTAATCCAACATCACATAACTTCTCTGATATGTTCAAGGTAGCCGCAAGCTCATGGCAGGTACCGCTGTCAAGATATATCTTCAACAGCTTCTTTATTACAATAGTAATTTGTATCTGCAACCTTTTCGTTTGCTGCTGCGCAGCATTCGTTCTTGCAAAGTGTAAATTCCCAGGAAACAAGGTCATTAACCAGATAATCGTTATTGCCCTCCTGTTCTCCTCAAATGCTACATGGATCATGCAGTTCCTTGTAATGGCTAAGCTCCATATGATCGATACATATTGGGCTCTTATCCTCCCAAGCATTTCAACTTCAATGGGTCTTTACCTCATGCGTCAGAGTATGACGACTATCCACGACTCCATGGTGGAGGCGGCTAAGGTGGACGGCGCAGGTCTGTTTAGAATTTGCTGGCAGATCGTCGTTCCAAACTCAAAGCCTGCATTGATGACACTTATCATCTTTGCTTTCCAGGGAGCATGGAACATTCAGGGCGGAGCACTTATCTACTCCGAGCAGCTCAAAACACTACCTACAGTTGTACAGCAGATAACAGCAGCAGGTCTTGCTCGTCAGGGCGTAACATTTGCCGCAGCAGTTGTACTTCTGATACCACCACTGATCGTATTCCTCGTAGCTCAGGGCAACGTCATGGAAACAATGGCAAACTCAGGTATGAAGGATTAATTAGAACTTAGATTATAGAAAAGGAAAAAGGTGATAAGTAGTGTCGAGAAATAAAATCTCTCTAAAACGAATAATCTCTGCGGCACTGGCAGCAGGTCTGGCTTTGACCATGACCGTGACTGCTTTCGCAGATGAGCCTTATACAGCCTATAACTACGACTATTGGGACGATGCGATACCATCGCAGAGCGCCTATCGTGTAGACAGGACTGTAACAGGTGCAGATATGGGTCTTGACAGGCTTTCAGATCCAAGTGATCCGCTTTATATCAGCGATGACGCTCCTGCAAAGCTTTCAGACGCAAAAGACCTCTATTACGATCAGGACAATGATACATTCTGGGTTTGCGATTCAGGCAACAACAGAATACTCCGTCTTGACACTGATCTCAAAGTGACAGGCTGCTATACAGGATTTACAGGTTCTACAGAAATAGCTGTAGGCGAGGACGGAAAGTCAACTTTCCTTAATCCTAATGGT
>CALEJX010000503.1 GCA_937898375.1 uncultured Ruminococcus sp. | reverse complement strand
AATTACCACCATACCGCTGTAGCCATTCTTTGTTACAAACACAGGCTCGTCCGTACTATGGCACATTTCAGATATACTGCTTGTATTTTTCAGATCTTTTATAGGAA
Source organism: uncultured Ruminococcus sp. (assembly GCA_937898375.1). GTDB lineage: Bacteria > Bacillota > Clostridia > Oscillospirales > Ruminococcaceae > Hominimerdicola. The sequence continues at coordinate 4,936 of CALEJX010000503.1, read as the reverse complement.
TTATCTTAGGCATTTGTCACATCTCCTTACATCTTACTATGGCTTTATAATACCACTATTATCCCATTTTGTCAAGAGGCTTGCCTCTCTGCCTTTTGTCCGCCGCAAAATCGCTGTCGCTCTTTGCGGATTTTACTTTGTATAAGGATATAGAAGAAGCGGTGCAGAGTATTCCACTCCGACACCGCTTTGTAATTTTCTTTACTTTGCAATTCTTTTTACACCATTCTGCACCGCTTAGTCGGCTGTCGCCGAATGAGGCTCTGCCTCATACTCCGCAGGGGCTTTGCCCCTTGACCCCACAAGCCCTCTAGCGTCGGGCTTGAGTCTGCACTTTATTGCTCGCTTCCGCTCGGTGTTTCCTCTGCTTTGTCAGGGAGATTTACTCGGTATGGCTTCGCCATTCCTCACTCCTCACTTATCGCTCACTTCTCCAACTCAGATATCTTATCCACTCTTCTCTGATGTCTGCCGCCCTCGAACTCAGTTTCAAGGAACACGTCCACCAGTTCGATAGCCAAGCCAGCCCCCAGCACTCTCGCACCTATACAAAGCACATTTGCGTCATTATGCGCTCTGGTATATTTTGCCGAGAAATAGTCCGAACAACAAGCCGCTCTTATGCCCTTTATCTTGTTTGCGCTCATTGACATTCCAATGCCCGTTCCGCATATGAGTATTCCCATGTCGTACTCGCCCGAAGCCACCTTTTCGCAAACTTCCTTTGCCTTGTCAGGATAGTCCACTTTTTCTCCTGCCTGAATACCGAAATCAGTGTATTCCACACCCTTTTCGTCCAAATGTGCCAATATCTCCGCCTTAAGTTCAGGACCTGCATGGTCACCGCCAATAGCAATTTTCATATTAATTTCCTCCTGCTATATTTTCGTATTTTGCGATATTTCGTGTAGGGGCGAACAGCGTTCGCCCGTTCCCTGTCACGCCTTTAGCTTTTCACAACTTGCCTATTTATCCCTATGTGCCTTATCCTTTTCCGCCTTTGTAGCCTGCAAATAAGATACCTCCAGCCTGTCCGCCGATACCATTATCTCAGGCTGAGCCTCCACCGCAAGACACAGCGACGAAGCCCTCTGTAGCCTGTTCACATAGCTTGCAAGCTGAACATTTTCGTTGTCAGCGAAATATTTCGCCTTTATCTCTGCCGCACAATCCCCCACAAGCATGGTCTTTTCAGAAAACTCTCCCGAAAAAACTTCCTCCTCAGGGCAAACTCTGTCAGCGGATATCCTCGTGATAACGCCGTTTGCGCACTGAAACTCCCCTGCGTAAACTATCTTTGGTCTTGCTCTCATAACAGAAATTATCCTGCCCTCAAAACCTATACAGTTGTATGCAAGTGAAAGCAATGTCGAAACTCCTGCGCTTTTTAAACTCTCACAGCCGAAGCACATTCCCTTTACAGCCGCCACGCCTATCCTAAGCCCCGTGTAAGACCCCGGACCCTTTGCAATAGCCGCGCAGTCAAGGTCAGTATAAGTAAGCCCTGTTTCCTCCAGAGCCTGCTTCACCATAGGCAAAATCACCTGCGAGTGAGTAAGCTTTGTGTATACAGACTTCTCCCAAAGAAGCTTCTCTCCGTCCGTCACCGCCACCGAAGCGACCTTTCCGCTTGTGTCAATAGCTAATATCTTCAAATCTATCATCTCCCTCAGGTGCAGTTATGCTTATCTCCCTGCCGTCCTCGTCAATGCGCTGAATGTCTATCCTCAAAGCGTCCTCAGGCAGCTCCTCCGCAATATTTTCCGACCATTCCACCGCAAGCACAGTATCCTCGTCCATGTAGTCAAAAAAGCCTGTAGTCTCCAGATCGTCCGCCGAATTTATGCGGTACATATCAAAGTGTATAAGGCTGAGCCTGTCCCCTCGGTATTCGTTCACCAGCGCAAAAGTCGGTGAAGTCACCTCGTCCCCAAGCCCCATGCCAATGGAGATACCCCTTGTAATAGTGGTCTTTCCTGCGCCAAGACCGCCACTGTAAGTGATAAGATCACCGCCTTTCAGCCGCCTTCCTATCTCCTCACCCAAAGCGATAGTTTCCGCCGCAGATGATGTTTTGTATACCTTTGTCAACCTATCACCTCATTTGACCGTCATCTTCCGTGTAGCCCACAATAAAAAGGCTGTTTTTATCCATAAGCTGATAAATGCTCTCCACCTCTGTCTTGTCCGCCGCCGAATTGTAGCAGTTGTAAACATACAGCCTGCCCTCTTCTTTAACGGCAAAAACCGTGTGGATACCGCTGAAAATATTCTCCCCGATATGGAAAGAAACTATCACAGGCTTGCCCTCGTCAACAGCCGCCTGAGCCTCCTCAGCCTTAAAAAATCTTTTGTATCCCACTCCCATTGCCTTAAAAAGACCGCCTATCCGCCTAGGATTAGATCCCAGCGAGCCGTCCGCCGCAATAAGAGCATTTTTCTCAAAATCATAAGCCAGCTTTGCCATGTCAGGCTCAAAGCCCTCGTATGTGAGATAATTATAAGCCGCAATGACCTCACAGCCCACTCCTGCAAACCTAGTTTTGCCAAGTATCAGATCGCACACAGGAGGATTTTCCTGCCCGTATTTCACAAAGCCCTCTATTTTTATGCCCTTGTTGTGAGCATAATTTTCCGCAGCCCTGCCGCTGTCAGTTTCCTTGTAAGTGTCCTCAAAAAGCCGCCACTTCATATCGTCCTCCGAGCTGTCGCCGCCCTGAATACTGCTCTCATCACAGACCTGCGAGCTTTCATCGACTTCCATGCTGTCACTATCCACCGCAGAGCTTTCCGCTGTAGTGGTAAAAGCTGAATCATTGAGCCTTTCACTGTCCGCCTTGTTTCCGCAAGAGCTTAACATTATCCCAAGAAACAGCACGACCGCAAGAATTTTCATCACAGCTCACCCTTGTCCTTGAAGTAGTTGAGCATAAGGTCCACCATTCTGCCGTAAGACTGCTTGCCGTCCTCAACGCCGTTGAGCTTCAGAGATTTTTCCATTGCCTTGTCGGATATCTCCCCCACCGTTTCGCTGTCGAAAACAGTGTCCTTCGCCTCGTCAACGCTCCGCCAGTAATCCCAGTTAGCTTCCATATCAGCCCATACCTCATCGCAGATAGAGCTGTCAAATTCTATCTTTTTCTCATCAGAAGCGTACTCAAATATCTTGTTTCTCACCTCGCCAAGCGCCGCCAGATATCCCGAATAGCGATAATCCACATTGTCCGACCTGTCGCACGCCATAAAGGCGATAAAGTTCGCCTCGTCCTCCTGAATGTAGCCTTTCGTATGAGCAAGTTCATGGCAGATAGTGTCAGGGAGCTTCGCCCTATACATATCCTGATTGTAGTTAGCCTCCATAGAGAATGGAAAATAGATGCCCATAAGGTCCATTTGGCTCATAAAGAACGAGCATTTTATAGCTTTCGGAGTGACATAAAATCCCCCGAGGTTTTTAAACTCGCTTCCAAGCCCACGCATAGCCTCCTGCGCCGTCTTGTCAAGGTCAGCGGTCAGCACGAATTTGCCATCATTGTCACGCTCCACATCTTTACTAAGCGCATTTATCTCCGTCACAAGCTTGTTGCCAAGCGCTTCAAGCTCCGTCCTAGTGTGCTGTTCAGTAGGTATGTCGTTAAGCTTCGCAAAGCTCGAGCAGTGGTAAAGCACAAAGCAGTTAAAAGTCTGCACTGTCACCACAAAAGTGACTATCCACATATAAACAAGCCCGAAAATTTTCGCAGTTTTCTTCCTCTTGCCTTTTCTGACTATCACAGTCACCAGCATAGCCACCAACGAAAGCGGAATACCGAACACCGCCACCGCAATAAGCAGTTCGCCAAAAGAGAACGGCAAAAGCGAAGTGAGCCTGCCATATGTATTTTCCCATATCGGAAAAACGTGCGCCGTGTACCAGTCGCAAAACGCCGTACTTTTCCAAGCGACCACATTCAGCGCCACACTGACCACCACAAGGCAAACGCAGGCAATGACCTGCCAAGAGAGATGTTTCTTTTTCCCACTCTCAGGCATTTTCACGCTTTCCGCACTATTTTTCACCGCTGTATCTGTCACTGCCGCTCACCTCGGTTTATATATTTTCACTTGCTATCTATACGCACCTGTTTACCTACAAATTATCTTATCGCACAAATCATGTAGGGGAGCGGCGCAATTTCTGCTTTGCCGAAATCCGACGTCCTGCTTCTCAACGTTTCGGTCACAATATCATTTGTATTTTTCCACACAACGTTCGGCGCAACAATTTACAACATCGTCTGCCCCTTTTCATTTGTGACCAATCCAAGCCTAGCCGCTTCGATATTGGGCTGTCGAGGGCGCCAGCCCCTACAATTATGCGCCACCTTGCCACGCCGCAAAATCGCTTCGCTCGGTGTTTCCTCTACTTTGCAAGGGTGATTCACTCGGTTTGGCTATGCCAATTCCTCATTCCTCATTCCTCACTCCTCATTTAACCCCTGCTCCTCACTAAAATCAGAACAATCCGTAAATATTGCCCTCATTATCACAATCGATATTATAAGCCGCAGGCTTCTTAGGCAGACCAGGCATTGTCATGATATCTCCCGTATAAGCTACCACAAATCCAGCGCCAGCAGAAAGCCTTACATCTCTTACTGTTATCTCGTAATTCTCAGGCTTGCCAAGCTTTGTCGGATCGTCAGACAATGAATACTGTGTCTTAGCCACGCAAACAGGGATATCCCCAAATCCAAGGTCAGTGATCTCCTTTATAGCCTTTTCAGCCTGCTTTGTATAAATTACGCCATTTGCACGATATATCTCTTTTGCAAGTATGTCAAGCTTCTCCTTGATAGGAAGCTTCTCGTCATAAAGCGGCTTGAACTCAGACGGCTTTGTTTCGATAGTCTTGCATACCTTTTCCGCAAGGTCAATACCGCCCTCAGAGCCTTTT
>CALEJX010000502.1 GCA_937898375.1 uncultured Ruminococcus sp. | reverse complement strand
TATGGTAGCGGTGTTGACAAAAACGAAAAATATGGTATAATAAAGACAGAGGGAGTGAAAACGTTGGAACAAGCCAAAAAACGAGATCATAAAATATACATAACTGATATGGCTATTGATAAAGTTTCAAAAGCTGATATTCCTTATTTAACGGAAGTTCAGAATGATATGATATATAAAAATCATATTTCTATCTTAAAAATCTCCCAAACAGACAATGATAGTAATGAGGTTGCATCTTTGTTAGATTTACATACTAATGAAAGTGCTGTAAAATTAGGAGACGAACACGAAGTTAATGTCTTTTTAAGTCCTAATGCTGTTTCAATGTCAGACCACGCAGAAGATAAATCTTTGTTTTTGGCACATAATCATCCAAGTACGCAAGATTTTTCGTATTCAGACTTAGGTGTATTTCTGATGAATGACAGCATAGGCGGCATTTCAGTTGTATCAAATACAGGTGATGTGCATATAATATTCAAGTCTGAAAAATATAATTTTGATCGAGCACACGAACTTATGGTTAGTATTAAGTCACAATATGGTAGCTATGATTCAGAAGTGGATAGGTTAATAGTAAAAGAGTTTTTGAAAAATTCAAAAAAGGTTGGAATAATGCAGTTTTAGGAGGTGCGTTTATATGAATGAAATTAAGAAATTCGGAGTGCTGGACACAAAATCAAAAGACAAAATCAAGGAAATGGAAGATATGCTTAAGGAAAAGTATGAAGCCAGTAAAGGCGCAACCACTCCCAATAAAAACGAAAAAGAAATAGCATAGTAATTTTACCGCTTGACTAAGGTCGGGCGGTATTTTTATACCCAAATATCGGAACTAAGCACCTTAACGGGTGCTTTTTTCATACACAAATTTAAGAAAGCGAGGTCAGATACTACAAATATAACAGAAACCCACCAAAGATGAGAACGAATTCCACCTCTGTTTTACGAGCTTTACTGTTTAGATCTGATCTTTACTTCGCAGTATCCTCTGCTTTTCTTTAGCGGCTTCCTCTTCAAGCCGATTGATCTCAGCCAACTTTTCTTCTTTGGTCATAGCTTTTATCTTCTCAGAGATCACAAATTTATCATACAACATTTTTTCCATTTTAACGATATCGTCCTTATCTTTTGTGTTTAATTTTCCACTGTACCTGACCTCTTTTATAATTTGATTTTCTTATTTTTCTCTTTAAGACGTTGTGCAATAGCTCGCTTATAGCAATACTAGATAAAACAACCCCTCACATCAGTTTCCCCTTAACTCAGTTATAATGTCAAAAAACCGCCTGCAAAGCTTGTCGTCAGAAGCAAGCACCTCAGCTAAAAAAAGAGCGAACAGTTTTATTGTCAGCATAT
>CALEJX010000501.1 GCA_937898375.1 uncultured Ruminococcus sp. | reverse complement strand
TTGTTAGCCTTGAGTTCTGCCATTTTAAACTACTCCTTGTCTGTTTCTTCAAGATTTGTTTCAATTATAAATTTAGGTCTAGCCTTTGTTTCCAAATAGATCTTGCCTATATATTCTCCGATAATGCCTATAGCTAAAAGCTGAAGTCCGCCTATCGCCCATATAGATGTGATAGTTGAAGCCCAGCCCTGAACAGTGTGTCCCACTGCCCATGTTATAAGGAAATATATAAGCATTATAAGTGATACCAAAAATACTATTATGCCGAGAGTTGTGATAAATCTGATCGGCTTTACAGAAAGTGAGGTTATTCCCTCAACTGCAAAGGATATCATCTTTTTGAGCGGATATTTTGATTCACCCGCTACACGCTCGTTTCTTACATACTTAACGATGTCGCTCTTGAAACCTACCATAGGCACAAGACCTCTCAAAAACAGGTTTACTTCCTTAAACTCTGCCAAAGCGTCTATAGCCCTTTTGCTCATAAGTCTGTAGTCAGCGTGATTGTATGTTATCTCAACGCCCATATGCTCCAAAAGCTTGTAATAAGCCTGAGCAGTTCCACGCTTGAAAGCGGTATCCTTTTCTCTTGATGAACGAACGCCGTAAACAATGTCGCAGCCCTCTGCTCTTTTGTCAAGAAAGCCGTCAATAGCGTTTATGTCGTCCTGTAAGTCAGCGTCCATGGAAACAACGATATCAGCATAGTTTCTCGCCGTCATAAGACCTGCCAGCAGTGCGTTCTGATGACCCTTGTTTCTTGAAAGCTTAAGACCCGTGAAAACAGGACTTGCCTCGTGGAGCTTCTGTATTATTTCCCACGTTTTGTCTTTTGAACCGTCGTCAACGAACATTACCTTGCTGTTCTGTGCGATACGTCCGTCTGCCTTTAGCTTGTCAAGCTTTTTTATAAGCGCTTCAGCCGTGATAGGCAGCATTTGTTCCTCGTTGTAGCATGGTATCACCACATACATAGTTTCTGTCATTTTGTTCTCTTATCCTTTCACATACTCGATACCGAACAGGCGGCAGGCGTTTCTATTTGTAATGTCAAGCACTTCCTGCGGATCAAGTTTTTTTATTTCAGCCACGACCTTTGCCACTTCTTCTATCATGGGGCTTTCGCACCTCTGACCTCTGTAAGGAGGGGGCGCCATATAAGGGCAATCTGTTTCAAGAAGAAGCCTGTCCATTGGGACAACTTCAAGGGCACGTCTGGCTTTTTTAGCATTTTTAAAAGCAAGCGCACCTGTGAACCCGATATACATACCAAGTCCAAGCACTATCTCTGCGGTCTCCGCCGAGCCTGAAAAGCAGTGAACTACACCTGACGGCGCATACTTGTTCAGCACGTCAAGGCAATCCTGAGTTGCTTCACGGCAATGAACTATAACAGGCAGACTTTTCTTTACAGCATATTCCACCTGTCTGTCAAAAAGCTTTATCTGCCTTTCTTGGTCATATCCCTCATAG
>CALEJX010000500.1 GCA_937898375.1 uncultured Ruminococcus sp. | reverse complement strand
TCTTGTTGATTGTGAAATATTTGTTAACATCAACACGGAAGTTGAAATAGCCGAAAATAAATAACGCCTGCACCGAGATGTAGAATCCAGCCAACGTCACTTAGCAGCCCAAACACCAAAAATGGGATATCAGACATCATGGCAGTATAGCGCACGCACTCTTTGCCCTGCTGCTCAAGCTTTTTGATGTGTTCCTCCGTCACTCCTCTTTTTTCATGAAGAATGTCTTTTATTTTGCACATAAACCCTCAACTCGCAATATATTTTTTGAAATATTCAAGCACAGCGTCTAAACTGTCCATTTTCTTGTACACCATTGACAATATCTCGTCTGTAGGCGCAATAAGATCAGGCACCATTATAGGTATCATTTTTGCATTGTGAGCAGCCTTTATGCCATTGTAAGAGTCCTCTACTGCCACAGTTTTCTCAGGCCTTACCCCAAGTTTTTCGCAGGCAAGAAGATATATCTCAGGCTGCGGCTTTGAATGTTTTATCATGTCTCCGCCGATTATCACCTGAAAATACTCCAAAAGCCCTGCACCTTTGAGATTTGCGATAACGCCTTTGTAAGACGTTGAAGAAGCAAGCCCCACCTTTATGCCCTGCTCTTTAAGATAAGAAAGCAGCTCTCTTGCACCACTTTTCAAAGGCAGACCACGCTCTGCGATTATCTCTGCGCAAATGACCTTTGCTTCTTCATAAAGCTCAGGAATAGACACCTTGTCGCCGTATGCGGCTTCAAGGATAGCCATTGTATCAACAGTGCTTCTTCCTATGCACTTCATGGCATTTTCGTGAACGTTGGTCAGACCATACTTCTTACCAAGGCGCTCCCAGCTTTCAAGACCTATTACCTCGCTGTCGAAAATAACGCCGTCCATATCGAATACGATTCCGTCAAGTTCTGATAATTTCAAACCCACTGCGCACCTCACTTGAAATACATATACAGATTGCATTTTATCATGCCGTTGTAAAGCTTGCGCTTCTTGTCAGCCTTTTTGCCGAAAAAGCTCTCAAACTCCTCGTGGGGCGAGATTATATAACATGGGTTTTCCTTTGACGGGCAAAGTCTCTGACCCATTTTCTTATAAAGCTCCTCGGCTTCCTTTATCTCCAACATACGCTCGC
>CALEJX010000499.1 GCA_937898375.1 uncultured Ruminococcus sp. | reverse complement strand
TAAAGCTCTATTTTGATATTCTTTCCGTTTGCCATTTCTATATTTACCATGTTAATACTCTCCTTATTGTTTATTAATACAAAATTTACTTGGACTTTGGAAGCTCTCCACGCTTATTTTTCTCCATAAGGTCGTTAAAATACAATGTGATATGAGTTGGAACTTTCTTGAAAAGTCCCTTTTTCTCAAGCTCGTTGCAGACGATATAATCTCTTTCGCCGTCATTATTCACGCAATAGAGCCTGTCTGTTTTATAGAAGCCGCCGTTGCCGTCATCTCTGTTCTTATCAAAGCAGCCGAAGATATCCCTTGCCATAAGTTCGCAAAGTCTGAGTATCTTCTCATGATTGGTATGCTCGCTCCACTTTTCAAGCTCTTCATGGAAAAACTGCTGGACAGGAACGTCGTTGACTTCCATTTTTCTTATTATTCTTGCAAGGCAAATAGAAGCGTCCTGCTTGGTGAGCTTTTCAAGTCTTGCATTCTTATAATCAAGTATATAATCGTTCAGGGTAGCGTAAAGCAGTTTATCATACTGAAAAGGCTTGCCCTTGTCTGAAAATTTTATGATAGGGTTATCGGTATTGATTATCAATTTTATCTCTCCAATTCAATTTATTAAGGCAATACCCCATGAAAACTGCCTTTTACCCTGATCATCTGCCATATTTTTCGTTAAATTCTCTGACTTTCTGTGCCAGAAACTCTTCTGATACTGAGCCGATAGCGTCATCGTCCTCGCTGTGGTCAACAGAACCAAGACCCTCCACGAGAGCCTCGTCAACGGATATTCCCTTTATATCCTTATACTCTGCATAGTCCTCAGGCTTTTTGGCATAAGGCAGCTCTGCCACCTTTGCGGCTGTCACCTCGGCGCTTATGGCTTCGATATTGCCTGTATCACGCTTTTCCTGAGCCACTTTCTCGTCATGTATCCTATATATCTCCTCAAGCTTTGAGTCGATACCCTCAACAGACGCTACAGTTATATCCTCCTTATGGGAAGCCACAAATCTTGCGTGTTCCTCCTCATAGAGCTTTTCATACTCGCTCTGTGCGTCGGTTATCTCAGCCTGACCTACAGGGTTCACGTCATAGTCGGCATATGTCTTTACGGGATCGTTTTTCTTTTCAGCCAGCTCTTTTTCAAGCTGTTCCATTTTGG
>CALEJX010000498.1 GCA_937898375.1 uncultured Ruminococcus sp. | reverse complement strand
ATACAGAGACCTTTTCGACACAAGGCTTATGGGACTTCTTACACCAAGACCGTCAGAGGTCGACACAAAGTTTTGGGGACTTTACAACCACCAGTCCGCAAAGGTCGCAACTGACTATTTCTACAAGTTTTCGCAGGATACAGACTACATAAGAAGATACAGAGTAAAGAAAGATATGCGCTGGATAGCTCCAACTGAGTACGGCGACCTTGATATAACTATCAATCTTTCCAAGCCTGAGAAAGACCCGAAAGCCATTGCGGCGGCAAAGCTTGCAAAGCAGTCGGGATATCCTAAGTGTCTGCTTTGCTATGAGAACGTGGGCTATGCAGGACGTGTAAATTCCCCTGCAAGACAGAACCACCGTGTTATATCCCTTAAGATAAACGGCACAGATTGGGGACTTCAGTATTCCCCATATGTTTACTACAATGAGCATTGTATTCTTTTCAATAAGAAGCATACGCCTATGGTAATAGACCGTTCTGCTTTTGAAAAGCTTTTTGACTTTGTAAGACAGTTCCCACACTATTTCATAGGCTCAAACGCTGACCTGCCAATCGTTGGCGGCTCTATCCTTTCGCACGAGCATTTTCAGGGTGGTCATTATACTTTCGCAATGGCAAAAGCTCCTGTTGAAGAAAAGATAGTTTTCAAGGGCTTTGAGAACGTTGACGCCGGTATCGTTAAATGGCCTATGTCAGTTATCAGAATAAACAGCGAGGATAAAAACGCTCTTGTTGACCTTGCAGACAAGATACTCACTGCATGGAGAGGCTATACTGACGAAGAAGCGTTCATTTACGCTGAAACTGAGGGCGAACCGCACAACACTATCACGCCTATCGCACGAATGAGAGACGGCAGATATGAGCTTGACCTTGTGCTCAGAAACAATATCACTACAAAGGAATATCCTCTTGGCGTTTATCACCCACATCAGGAGCTTCACCATATAAAGAAAGAGAACATTGGACTTATCGAAGTAATGGGTCTTGCGGTGCTTCCGTCAAGACTTAAAGGCGAAATTGAGAAGTTTGCTCAGGTGCTCGTTACAGAGGGCGTGGAGGGTGTACGCCGTGACGAAATGATAGAAAAGCACGCTGATTGGGCTGAGGAGATATCAAAGAGAAACAACATCACCACCGAGAACGTTCACGAGGTATTGCAGAAAGAAATAGGCATCGTGTTCGCAAAGGTGCTTGAACATGCAGGCGTTTATAAGAGAAACAAAGACGGAAAGGCTGCATTTGAAAGATTTATAGACTATGTGAACAACAAGTAACAGAGAAAGAGGTGAACGCCCGTATCTCGCAGGAGATATCCTGCAAGGGTGCGGGCATTTTTATGCTCAGATTTACAAGACGGCATATGAAAGAGACAGCAATTATTCTGGTGATAGTTCTTTTTATCGGTGCGCTGTGGTTTTTAGGCTATGAAAGACACATAAGAGATACTGTCAATCAGGCTTATGATGTTGCGCCTATATCTGCCATACAGTTACAGCTTGCTTCATCATCAAAGGCTGATAAGCTTACTATAGTGGCGCACCCTGATGATGAAGTGCTGTGGTGCGGAGGACATCTTTATGATAAGGGCTATCTTGTTGTGTGCGTCACAAACGGCAGAAACAAGGTCCGCTCTAAGGAGTTCAAAGACGTGGTGACAGCTTCAGGCAACGAGTATATGATGCTGGAATACCCTGACAAAGTCAGGGGCAAGCGTGACGATTGGGCGCTTGTCAAGGACGGAATCGAATCTGACCTTGAAAAGATAATGACCTGCAAGGATTGGAAGCTTATAGCTGTGCATAATCAAAAAGGCGAATATGGTCATATCCACCATGTAAACGTGCATAATTACGTCACTGAGATATACGATAAGAACGATATCCAGTGCGACCTTTACTGCTTTGGCAAGTATTACAAGGCAAGCCGTCTGAAAGTAGTTGGCAACACCCTGCCAAAGATATCAAAAGAGAGATACGAGTATAAGAAAAAGCTTGCGGATATGTATACCTCTCAAGAGAAAACTGTAGATAAGCTGTGGCATATGGCTTATTATGAGAACTGGACGCTGTATGAACGTTACAGCGAACACCCTGAAATGAAAAACCAAACTGCAACTGCGCTGGGAGTGGCTGTGAATGAAGCTCAGTAAGAAAAATATAATACACCTGTGTGTGCTTACGGGGATATATCTTCTGTTTGTCCTTGCGCTCACAAGGTTTAAATATGCCTATGGCTCTGAGCTTGATTGGGGCGGACAGCATTACGCTATCCCTGATTATTTCAGAAAGCTATTTTACAAAACAGGGGACTTTTTCCCCTCCTTTGCCCCGAATATAGGCTGCGGAGAGAATATCTACAATCTTTCCTATTATGGGCTTTATTCGCCTATAATACTGTTTTCATATCTTCTGCCGTTCGTGAAAATGTCCACCTATATACAGATAGTATCCATAATAGGCGTTATAGCGAGCCTGTGGATATTCTATATATGGATGCGGCAGAAATTCACCGACAGCACGGCTTTTGCACTTGGCTTTGTATTTCTGTTTTCAGCGCCCCTTATCTTCCATAGCCACAGGCACATAATGTTCGTGAATTATATGCCTTTCCTGCTCTTGGGTTTTATGGCTATCGAGGATTATTTTGAGGGCAAGAGAAAATACATGGTGACGCTTTGGGCGTTTCTTATGCTCATGACAAGTTATTTCTTTGCAGTGTCAGGTCTTGCGGCAATGGCTGTGTATGGCGTTTACCGCTGGCTGAAAATAAACGAGAAGCCAACTTTCAAGCAGTTCTGCAAAGACGGCATAGCATTTGCTTTCAGACTTATCCTAGCAGTGATAATGGCTTGCGTGCTTATCCTGCCGACCCTTCACTGTATGCTCTCAGGCAGAGAGGCAGGCAACAGCCATGTTGCTCTCAAATCATTCATACCTGGGGTAAATCTGAAATTCCTGCTGTATTATCACTATTCAATGGGACTTTGTCTTTTTACAGTGCTGAGCATAATTTCAGCGGTGTTCTCAAAACAGCGCTGCAGAAGATTTCTAGGCATTGTTATGGTGGTCATAGCCACCTGTCCTATAATAGTCTATATGCTCAACGGCACACTGTATGTTGACCCGAAAGTTCTTATACCTTTCCTGCCTCTTGGTATGCTTCTTTTCGGACACACCTATTTTGATATCATCAGAGGAAAGCTAAAGCTTAAACCCCTTGCAGTGATAACCCTTTTAGTTGCGCTGGCTGGAGTATTTTGGTTCAAGACCACCAAAAAGATAGAGTTTTATATCATTCTTGACTTTGTTGTGCTTATGTCAAGCCTATTTGTATACAGACGCTGCAAAAAGGAGCTCATACTCAATATAGGAATGTCACTCTGCCTTGTGGTATCAACAGCGTATGCGAACTTCACAGACAAGCTTGTGCCTTTGACCGACCTTGAATATGACAACAGCAGTGACATGAACGCACTTGCAGACTATGTCGGCTCGCAGGATGAGATATCGAGAACTTCAAACTGCGTTGATGAAGTGAACACTGTGAACATGATATACAACGCAGATTATTACACCATGTCAATATATTCCTCACTGCACAACAAAGACTACAACAAATTTTATTACAGCGAGATATACAACGAAAATTCATACCGCAATACCTCTCTTACCACTCAGACAAGAAGCCTTATTGCAGATATGTATTTTTCAAACAGATATCTTATCACCGACGACCCTGCAAAGGCAGTGTCAGGTTACAAGAAGATAAAAGAAAGCGGAAGCTTTTCCCTTTATGAAAATAAGGACGTTCTGCCTTTTGGATATGCTACCGATGATCTTATCGGCAGAAAAGAATATAATTCGCTGAATTATCCTTACTCAGTGGAAGCCCTTTTCAATAATATCATAGTTGAAGACAAAACGGAAAAGTCATTCTCATCTGATATTGAAAAGGTATGCTCACTTAACTTTGAGGAGTGCGACCAGATAAAGCGTGAGTGGGGAAAATACACCATTGACGCTAAGAAGCCTTTCACTCAGGAGATAAATCTCCCCGAAACGCTGACGAACGATCAGATAATGTTCGTATCTTTCAATGTGAACAACGATATCAAGGGCGGCAGAAAGGACGCTTGGGTGTCTATAAACGGCAACAAAAACAAGCTCACTGCCCCTGATTGGAAGTATTACAACAATAACAGACGTTTTGAGTATGTCATAACCACAGGTCAGGGTTACAGCGCAGACAGCGTTAAGGTGAAATTCTCTGACGGCAAGTATGAGATAACCAACGTTCGCTGTTATGTTATCGACAAAGACAGCCTTGTGCGTGACGTTGACCCGTTTGTGATAGACAAGAAAACCTCTCATGGCGACGTGATAAATGGCACCATAGACGTTAAAAACGATGGCTATTTTACCATTTCCATTCCGTATACAAACGGCTTCACCGCCGAGATAGACGGCAAAGAGGTGCAGTGCGAAAAGACGGACACTGCGTTCCTTGGCTTTAAGATACCAAAGGGAAGTCACAGCATAAAC
>CALEJX010000497.1 GCA_937898375.1 uncultured Ruminococcus sp. | reverse complement strand
GACTTGTTGTGGCAAGCGAGGGCGTTGTGGTCGCAGCAGGAATATGGGGCAAGCTGAAAACGGCTTTCACTATGGTTGCACTTATTGCTATAATGGTTTTGCAGATCGTTATGCCTGCGGAAAAAGGAAGCCCTGACCTTAACTGGGGAACACCTGTGTTTATCGTAAACGAGATACTAATATGGATAGCTGTTGTTCTGACAGTTATTTCCGGCGCAGTTTATCTCAAAGGATATTGGAAGTATATCGATTCGGGCAAATAATGTGACCTGCCGACGTGTTGCGGCATATGATAATTTAATATATAAATGCGTATCAGCAAGAGTAGCTGTGAGGTAATTTTCAGAGAGGAGCCGTTTGGTGCAAGGCTCTAAGGACTTTCAGTGAAGTGCGGCTGACAGCAGGGAGCGAACAACGGCGAAAGCTTAGTATTCCTCTCCGTAGGGTCTGCGTTAAAGATATTGAGCTGTACAAAATTTTGTACAGGAAATCGGAGTGGGACCGTAGATCATAATCTGCCTCCGGAGTGGTTAAACGCCATTCCGGAGGTTTTTTCTTAGAAAGGCAGAGATAGATATGACGATATTGGAAAACATAAAGCATGATATTCAAACTATAAAGGACAGAGATCCTGCGGCAACAAGCACGCTGGAGATACTCACATATTCGGGGCTTCACGCTGTGGCTTTTTACAGGGTATCACATTGGTTTTATGTTCACAAGCACAAGGTCATCGCAAGATGTATTTCGCAGTTTGCAAGAATGTTGACGGGTATCGAGATACACCCAGGTGCGAAAATAGGAAAGGGTCTGCTTATTGACCATGGCTCGGGAGTTGTTATCGGCGAGACCGCTGAGATAGGTGATTACTGTCTGCTGTATCAGGGCTGCACCCTCGGCGGAACTGGTAAGGACCATGGCAAGAGACACCCTACTCTTGGAAACAATGTTATGGTAGGCTGCGGCGCAAAGGTGCTTGGACCGTTCACTGTGGGGGACAATGCAAAGATAGCCGCAAATGCGGTAGTTCTTGAGCCTGTACCTGCAAACTCAACGGCTGTGGGTGTGCCTGCAAGGATAGTTAAGCAGAACGGCAAGCGCACCTGTGACCTCGATCAGGTGCATATCCCTGACCCTGTGGCTCAGGAGCTTTGTCAGACAAGAATGCAGATAGCTAAGCTGGAGAAGAGAGTGGCGGAGCTGGAGAAAGGCAATTCTAAGGTGAATAATGTATAATTCGATTGAATTGTTTGCTGGCGCAGGCGGGCTTGCTATAGGACTTGAAAAAGCTGGATTTCATCATATAGGACTTATAGAAATAGACAAAGACGCAGCTAATACGTTGAGAACTAACAGACCTCAATGGAATGTGATTAACGATGATATTGCAAATATTTCTTGCTTGGATCTTGAAAAATTTTTTAAGATAAAAAAAGGAGAATTAGATCTTCTGTCTGGCGGTGCGCCCTGCCAATCATTTTCTTATGCAGGGAAAAGGTTAGGTCTTGAAGATGCCAGAGGAACGCTTTTTTATCATTATGCTGTTTTTTTGGAAAAATTGCAACCAAAAATGTTTTTGTTTGAAAATGTAAAAGGTTTGTTGACACATGATCATGGAAAAACCTATAAGAATATAACTGATATTT
>CALEJX010000496.1 GCA_937898375.1 uncultured Ruminococcus sp. | reverse complement strand
GAAATAATTAACGAAAAGAATGAGCAGGTCATCAATCCAGTCTGCTCACGTCGTTCCATGATTTTATACGCTGATATGACATTTTATGCTGCTGCATATAATCGTCGGTATTTTCGGGAGGGCTGGCGATATCCTGTGGGTTATCGCTTGTGAAGATATCCTCATAGTCGTTAGTTATGACCTTATCGCCATTTTGGGCATCGAGCATTTTTTGCAGGTTATCAGCCATTTTATCACGGCTAAGTCCTTCGAAGTCTATGCGCTCCTGTCTGCCGTCGAAGGGGAAGTTAGGGAGTTTACGCATAAAATTAAGGTCGGACACTGCTTTTGCGGTGATGACAGTGGCAACAATAAGGTAGGCGAGCATGACGAAAGTATCGCCTGACACGCTGTCGAAAAGGGCGAATTTCAGACCCATATAGAGTATCATCACGGCAGGGGAGGCGACTATCAACTTGGTCGTATCCGCCATGAGCAAAGCTCCGCAGGCGGCGAACGCCACATAGTTAAAGAAGGCATTTGAGCTTGTATCGAAGAAGCTGAATCCATTCCACTCGGCTGTAAAAAAGTTTACCCAGCCCAGCATGCCATAGACCAACATAGCAGGCACGAGAAAGGCGAATGTTACAGCGGCAAGTCTATGCTGTCTTTTAGTGAGTTTCTTATAATATTTTCTCAAGGTTTCGTTTGGGAGGGTTTTATACTCCTCTTTCAGGTCGAGTGTTTCCATGTTATGTCACCTTTTTACTTTATTATAGCATGGTTGGGGTTGGGTGTCAATTGGTATTTTTTCGGCACATGGCGGTAAACTAAACGGGCGAACGCTGTTCGCCCCTACTCTTGGTTGTGCGGATATCGGAAGTATCATCAGACAACAAAGTCGGGACGTCGGATTTCTACAAAGCAGAAATTGCGGTGCTCCCCTACATTTTGATATTTTCAAATACAAGGTTGTTAAACCAACGGGCGAACAGTGTTCGCCCCTACATTGTGTTCGCAAGTTCTACTGCCGCAAAATCGCTTCGCTCTTTGCGGATTTTGCTTTGTACTGGAGGATAGTAAAGCGGTGCAGGGTTGGGCTTCGATATTTGCTTTGTACTAGAAGAAAATTTGTGTTTCTTCTTTTTCTGTCTGCACCGCTTGTCGGCTTGCGCCGAATGAGGCTCTGCCCATTTCTTGTGAGCGAAGTTGAACAAGAAATTTACTCCGCTTGGGGCTTTGCCCTCAGACCCCCACAATGGGTTTCACCCCTTGACCCTGACCAGGGGCGTGCCCCTGGTCCTTTTGCTCGCTTCGCTCGGTGGGTCTTTTACTTTGCTTTGGCTTCTTTCTTTGTGCGGCGCTGTCATTCCTCACTCCTCACTTAAACCTCGCTCCTCACTTAGCATTGTGCTGATTTATTCAAATGTAATCGTTTTATACCCCTTGCATTGCTACAATTTTTGTTGTATAATATATTTGTTAATATATACAGCCATTTGGCAAAATCATGATATGAAAGGACTTTATTACTATGAAGAAATTCCTTGCGGCGGCTCTTGCTCTTTGCATGACAAGCGCTGCTCTCACAAGCTGCGGTGATTCAAACAGCTCTTCTACGGCTGACTCAAACTCCGCTGCGGCAAACTCTCAGGCTTCCGATTCAAGTGCGGCTGACACCGAAAGTGTTTCAGACAAGCTTCTTGCTGAGTACCCTGCATCTACTGAGAAGATAGATGTGAAAAATGGTGCTACTGAAAACATGATCGCTAGAAGCGTTATCAACGAGGGTGACACTTCCCGTCTTGCGGCTAAGCTTGACTATGCTCTGCAAAACCCTAAGGAGATAACAAAAATTTGTTTCATAGGCGACTCTATCACGGCAGGTTCGGGTGCTAACTCCTCAACTAATCAGTATGTAAACCAGTTCAAGAGCTGGTGGGAGGAAAACGTAAGCTACTATGTTGATGTTACTAATGCAGGCATCGGTGCAACAGACTCATACATAGGTGTTCACAGGGCACAGCGTGACGCTTTGGAGGCTAAGCCTGACATTATTGTTATTGAGTTTATCAATGACGCTGATGATGAATTTTACGAGTCCTGCATGGACAGCCTTGTAAGAATGTGTCTTGAACAGGACAACAATCCTGCGGTTATGATACTTGAGCCTTCAACTGAGGAGGGTACTTCTCCACAGGCGGCACATCTTAAGGTAGCGCAGGCTTACAACATTCCTATGATATCATATCATGACGCTGTTATGCCTGAGATAGAGGCTGGCAACTTCACATGGGCTGACATTTCACCTGACAACGTTCACCCTAATGATGACGGACACGTTATAATGGCTTCACTGCTCACAAAGTTTGTTGGCAACATAAAGGACAATCTTGACAGCGTTGACAAGGAAGCAAAGCCATTTGACACAAGCACTGCTGCGCCGACAGGCGATGTATTTGCTGACGCTACTATCGGCAGCCGTCAGACAGAGGACATTGTAAAGACCACTGACGAGGGAACATTCACAGATGTTACTACGTTCCAGAAGTTTACAGACGGTTGGGGTACTACAACAGGCGGCACTATCAAGTTTGAGATAACTGCAAAGAACATTGGTATGATATACTACATGACAGTTGACGGCACATCCGGCATGGCGGCTGTAAAGGTTGACGGCGAGGACGTTGCGACTATCAATGCAGACTTCACAGGCGGCTGGGGCAACTATGCAAAGGCACAGCAGATCTACTCGTCTGACGAGGTGGCTACTCACACTGTTGAGGTAACTATCGTTGATGACGCAAAGCCTAACTTCCAGATACTTAACTGGCTTATTTCATAAGGGTTTATGACATTATTTTCGGCGGATACGAGAGTTCGTATCCGCCGAATTTTTTTATTTTTTATTTATGTTATATGAATTAAATATTACACGAAATATTTAGCTAAAACTAAGCAGCCAGCTTAACAAAAACGAAAATAGATATGATATAATAAATATGCTGAAAGAAACAAACACAGCGATAACTTATTGATCCCCTTAATAAGATTACTCCCGACAGGTTTTCCGACTGTCGGGAGTTTTTTTGCGGAAGATTTCCTTGTTAACGATTACATAACACAAAATTTACTTTTTTTTACAGAATGTAATCGTTATCCTAAGCAAACAGCTTAACAAATCGTGAAAACAATGTGATATAATTGTTGTAAAGTAATAAATAACAAATATATGACACATAAGGAGGAACATTATGAAATATAACTCTTTTCTTGAAAAGATAGACAGTGCCCTGAGTATGACAAGTGCAGAAACGTGGGCTCGTGATAGTTTGCAAACCGCCAAAGATGACTTTTGGTCTACAATTCTCTTTGGTGTTATATTTCTGGTCGTGGTTTCAGGAATATGTTTTGGAATATTATGTTTAAGATTTTTAGTCTTTGGAGGTTAAAATCATGAGATTTTTAGATGAACTTGACGATAAGATCAATAAAGCTTCAAGCACCCTCAATTCTGCTTATAATACTGCAAACAATACATTAAATACGACAAGCAAGGCATTGAATTGGAACAAAAATAACAAAAGTTTTAAAGATAGTCTAGAATATAAAATGATTGTCAAAAAGACAAATCGACTGCAAAAAGCATCGAGCGTTTTACAGATCATATTTTTGTTACTGTGCATAGCAATAATCATTGCCACTATAGTCATGTGTGTAAAAGGAAATGATATTATACTAAGATTAGTAGGACTTGTGTAGGGAGTGAAAGATATGTCACTTTGTAATATAAACAATTCATCTGGAACTATATGCGCATTCTGTAAGAACTGGAATGACCGACAGGATACTCATATAAAGCACAAAACTTTTAACTTTTGGGAATATGATAACCAGGCAAAAGAATACTGTTCTGTAAGAAAAGTCAAAACTATAGCTATTGATAGATGCCGCTATTTTAAGCCAAAACTTTATTAATAGTTGAAATAAATTTGAAAGGTGGTGTTTTCCATGCCAGGCGTACAGTGCCCATATTGCCACACTTTTGTCAATATTAGCCCAGGCAGCAATAAGTTCTGCCCTAACTGCAAATCCTTCATTCAAATTGACAAAGAGGGCAATATAACAAAAACAAGACCAAGTCAAAAAGCAAAAAAAGATTATGGTGCTTAAAAAGCAACCACCCTGAGCAAGCTTGTTCGGGGTGGTTTTTTCGCAAAAAAATCGGCAGCAGGCACATGATAGCGTCTGCTGCCGATAATATTTTGTTAAGTCAGATATTAGCCGAGAACTACTACGACCTTTGTTTCGTCTGTGAGCTTATCAGCGCTGAGGAAGTTGCCTTCAACTGCTTCGCCGTTTACTGTCATAGACTTTACGCCGCTCTGAACGTGGTCTGGGTTCTGGATATCGATAGAAAGGTGCTTGCCACGGAAGTTCTTTTCGATCTTGAAGCCGTCCCATGTGTGTGGGATAGACGGGCTTATTACAAGACCCTCTGCGTTTGGTCTCATACCGCAGATACCCTCTACGCAGCCTACCATTACTGTTGAGCCTGTACCTGTCAGCCAATGAACGTGTGAACGTCCTGCATATGGTGAACGTGTTGACTCTGTAAACTGACCATGAACGTATGGCTCAAGTATTCTTATTTCTGCCTTATCGTTCATGTTAGCAGGTGAGGACTCGAGGAAGTACTCGAATGCTCTGTCGCCGTGACCAAGGAGTGACTCTGCAAGGATTGCCCAGCCCTGTGTCTGTGAGAAGATACCGCCGTTCTCCTTTGTATCAGGGTTGAAGATGTGCATGAGAGCGCCGTCAAAGTAGTGATCTACGTAAGGTGGCTCCATGATCTTTACGCCGTATGGAGTATTGAGTATCTCGTGTACCTTTTCCATAGCTGTTTCAGCCTGCTTCTCAGATGCGAAGCCTGAGATAACTGACCATGACTGTGGGTTGAGCCACATTGAAGCCTCAGGATCCTTCTTAGCGCCAACGATCTCGCCGTTCTCTCTGTAGCCTCTGATAAATCTATCCTCGTCCCAGCAAGCTTCAAGGCTCTTACCAAGCTCAGGCTGTACCTTATCGATATATGCAGCATACTCGTTATCGCCTCTGTCAAGAGCATAGCCCTTGATGATGCTCATTGCATAGTAGAGCTGGAATGCAACGAATGTTGACTCGCCCTTCTTACCAAGTCTCAGGCAGTCATTCCAGTCAGCATAAAGACCAGCCGGCATTGTATGAGCGCCAAGTCTTTCCATAGAGAAGTTGATAGCTCTCTTAAGATGCTCGTAAACTGTATCCTCGCCG
>CALEJX010000495.1 GCA_937898375.1 uncultured Ruminococcus sp. | reverse complement strand
TACACGCACGCCGCTTTTTACTTTCTGGGTCAGCTCCTCAGGCACACTGTAACTGTACAGCGTGTCAAAGCTGTATGACGCACGGCTTATGGCTACCTTTGCCACAACAAAAACTCCACGCACAGCCGTACACCTCCCCATAAAAAGCTTTGATTATTTTCTGAGGCTTGGATCCTCGATTATCTTGTATTCGCCGTTGTAAAGCTCGTCAACTGCTGTCTTTACTGGCTTTTCATCAAGCACGATCTTGTTTTCAAAAGCTTCGCTTGTGATCTCTCTTGCTCTCTTTGCAACTGCGATAACAAGAGAATAATAGCTTTCGTTGTTCTTCAAAATCTGGCATACGGCCGGTCTAAGCATCATAATTAAGCACCTCGTCAATTAATTTCTTTGTATTATCATTTTCTGATCTGAATTTATCCGCCTTGCCGTCCTCGGCTTTCACGGAGTTCATAACTGTAACAAAATCTTCCACAGCGTCCTCTAGTCCGTCGTTCATTATCACATAATCGTAACCGCAAGCCTTGCCGATCTCGCCGGCAGCCTGACTTACACGATCTGCGATAACATCGTCAGACTCAGTTCCACGCTTTCTAAGCCGCCTGTCTATCTCTTTCACAGACGGCGGAAGTATAAACATCAGCACAGCTTCAGGGAAAGCTTTCTTCACCTGAAATGCGCCATTGGTCTCAATTTCAAGTATAACGTCTCTGCCCTGCTCAAGATTATCGAGAACAGGCTTCTTTGGCGTTCCATAGAAATGTCCCACATAGCCTGCGTGTTCGAGAAATTCGCCGCCGTCTATCATTTTCTTGAAGCTATCGTCGCTTATGAAATGATAGTGAACGCCGTCCTTTTCGCCCTCTCTCGGCTTTCTTGTGGTACAGGATATAGAATAGAACACATCTCTGTTTTTAAAGACCTCTGCAAGTATAGTTCCCTTGCCGCAGCCTGAGGGAGCTGATATAACAAACAGCTTTGCATTGTTCTTATACATTGTCATCGTCCTCCTCGTCAACAGCGGCACGTCCGCCTACAGTTTCAGGTGCAACTGCCGACAACACCACATGGTCGCTGTCCATAATAAGCACCGCTCTTGTTCTTCTGCCGTAGGTGGCGTCTATAAGAGTACCCTTGTCCTTAGCCTCCTGAATGATACGCTTTATAGGCGCAGACTCAGGGGAAACTATGGCAATGACCCTTGCGGAGGACACCATATTTCCAAAACCGATATTAATAAGCTGCATATCTCACACCGCCGTTATTCGATATTCTGTATCTGCTCTCTGATCTTTTCGATCTCAGCTTTAAGATCAACCACCATTTTTGTGATAGTGAGATCGTTAGCCTTAGAGCCGATAGTGTTTACCTCACGGTTAAGCTCTTGCACAAGAAAATCGAGCTTTCTTCCCACAGGCTCGTCCGACTTGATAAGCTCTCTGAACTGTGAGATATGGCTTCTGAGCCTTACTGTTTCCTCGTCTATTGCCACCTTATCAGCGAAAATAGCCACTTCTGTAAGTATCCTCTGCTCGTCTATGTCCTTATCGCCAAGAGTTTCCTTTATCTTTGCATAAAGTCTTTCTCTATAGCTTTCAGTAACGTTAGGTGACTGATTTTCTATCTTGCCGACAGTTTCCTCGATATAATCAAGTCTGCCGCTGATATCGTCATACATCTTAACGCCCTCAGTTTCACGCATCTGAACAAATCTGTCCAGCGCCACCTGAGCGACTTCCTTTACCTCGTTCCAGATAACTTCCTCGTCGTCTGTTTTCTTCACAACTGTGAACACATCAGGAAGCTTCATGATATGCG
>CALEJX010000494.1 GCA_937898375.1 uncultured Ruminococcus sp. | reverse complement strand
AAAGTCCGAGCAGGAGCCGATGAAGCTCTGGGGTCATATCGAGGGCGACGTTATCGTTGACGCAACAGCTCCTGCTATCACAACACAGTGCCTGAGAGTTCCTGTTTCCGACGGTCACACAGCAGCTGTTTTCGTATCATTCGAGAATAGGCCTTCCAAGGAAGAGATTCTTCAGGCTTGGAAAGATTTCAGCGGCGTTCCACAGGAGCTTCAGCTTCCAAGCGCTCCAAAGCAGTTCCTTAACTACTTCACAGAAGACGATCGTCCACAGCCTAAGCTCGACAGGAACCTCGAGGGCGGCATGGCAGTTTCTATAGGCAGACTTAGAGAAGATTCACAGTATGACTATAAGTTCGTTTGCCTTTCACACAATACACTGAGAGGTGCGGCAGGCGGAGCAGTTCTGCTGGCTGAGCTTCTTGCAGCAAAGGGCTATTTTGACTAATATAACACATATATACGCACGAAAGGAGTGCTGTTTATGAAAAAGACTATTTTCACAGGCGCAGGCGTTGCTATCGTTACACCTATGAATGCTGACGGCTCAATCAACTTTGACAAGCTGGGCGAGCTTATCGATTTCAATATCGACAACGGCACAGACGCTATCATAATCTGCGGAACAACAGGCGAAAGTGCTACCATGACAGACGAGGAGCATATCGAGTGTATCCGCTATGCAGTTGAAAAGACAAATCACAGAGTTCCTGTTATCGCAGGCACAGGTTCAAACCATACAGAGTATGCCGTAAACCTTTCAAAGAAGGCTGAGGAACTTGGTGCTGACGCTCTGCTTTGTGTTACACCTTATTATAATAAGACTTCACAGGCAGGACTTATCGCACACTTCTCCGCTATCGCAAAGGCTGTTACACTGCCTATCATTCTTTATAACGTACCGTCAAGAACCGGCGTGAACATTCTTCCTGAGACCTGCCGTGAACTTGCAAAGATAGACAATATCGTTGCTATCAAGGCAGCAAGCGGAAACATCAGCCAGATAACACAGGTGGCAGCTCTCTGCGGCAATGACATCGACATCTATTCAGGCAATGACGATCAGATAGTTCCTATCATGGCTCTCGGCGGAAAGGGCGTTATCTCAGTTCTTTCCAACTGCATGCCATTTGAAACACACGAGATCGCACAGCTCTGCCTTGACGGCAAGTATGAGGAAGCTAGAGAAAAGGCATTCAAGACACTTGGTTTTGCAAAGGCACTTTTCAGCGACGTAAACCCTATCCCTGTCAAGGAAGCTCTTAACCTTATGGGCTTTGAGGTCGGCGAGTGCCGTCTGCCGCTTGTAAGAATGAGCGACGATAAGATAGAAAAGCTGAAAGCTTCAATGAACGCTCTCGGACTTATCAAGTAAAATATACAAAGGGCGGAGCAATTCGCCCTTTATGTTTATAACAAAACTTCAAGATGTGCTTGTAGGGGAGAACAGTGTTCGCCCGCTTAACTGCACATATTTGACTAAAACACAAAAAAAGAAAAGGAATGATATAAATGACAAAGATCGCAATATGCGGTGCCTGCGGAAAAATGGGCAGGTTCATATACGACGTTATATCAGAGCGTGACGACTGCACAGTAAGTGCAGGTATCGACAAGTTCGGCGAAGCTTATGCAGACTTCCCTGTAGTAAAAGAGCCTGCCGACCTGCCTGAAAAGCCTGATGTAATAATCGACTTCTCACACCCGTCAGCACTTGACGGACTTCTCAGCTATTGCCTTTCAAACGGCACTGCCCTTGTTATCGCAACAACAGGCTACACTGAGGAGGACACAGCGAAGATACACAAGGCTGCCGAGCAGATACCTGTTTTCTTCACATTCAACATGACCCTTGGTATCAATCTTCTTGCAAATCTTGCAAAAACTGCCGCAAAAGTTCTTGGCGGTCAGTATGATATCGAGATAATCGAGAAGCACCATAATCAGAAGATAGACGCTCCGTCAGGCACAGCTATCATGCTTGCAGACGCAATAAACGAGGAGCTTGGCAACAAGTATCACTATGTTTACGATCGTCATTCTGTAAGGGCAAAGAGAGAAAAGACAGAGATCGGTATGCACTCTATCCGTGGCGGCACTATTGTTGGCGAGCATGAGATAATCTTTGCAGGCAGAGATGAAGTTATCTCCCTCAAGCACGAAGCTCATTCAAAGCAAGTTTTCGCTGTTGGCGCAGTGAACGCAGGCGTTTTCCTTTGCGGAAAGCCGGCAGGACTTTATGCAATGAGCGATCTTCTCGCTTCACTTTAATAAAATATCAGATACAGTGGGCGACCTAAGGTCACCCCTACACAAATAATCAACATATCCATGTTC
>CALEJX010000493.1 GCA_937898375.1 uncultured Ruminococcus sp. | reverse complement strand
TAGTTCCAGCCAAGGATAGTAGTGAATGCAAAGAATACAAGACAGCCCATAAGAATGAACGCAGGTATCTTTGAAGGCAGGAATGAGAAGCCATTTTGGAAAGCGTGGTTTGTGACCTCTACGCCCTCAAAAGGTTTGCCTGTTACAGGGTTGATAGCCTTGTAGCTGCCCATCATGACGATAGCAAGACCGGTCATTGTGCAGACAACAATAGTGTCGATAAAAGTACCGCACATTGAAACAAGGCCCTGTCTTACAGGCTCTTTCGTCTGAGCGGCTGCAGCTGCGATAGGCGCAGAGCCAAGACCTGACTCGTTTGAGAAGATACCTCTTGCAACACCCTTTTGTATGGCAATGAACATTGTAGGCAGTGAGCCGCCTGCAACAGCCTTGAAGCTGAATGCCTGTTCAAAAATAAGGGCGACAGCGTGAGGAAGCTTCTGAATGTTTATAATGATAAGGGACAGGCAGGCTACTATGTAAACAACTGCCATGAATGGTACGACTACCTGAGAAACGCTCGAAATTCTCTTTATTCCGCCGATAATAACAAGTGCCGCAAATATAGTTATTGCAAGTCCTGAGATTATAACAGCCCATGTATAGTCAGCACCAAGAATGTTTACTGTATGCTCCTTTTTAGGGTCAAAGAAAGCCTGAACTGCTGATGAGATTCCGTTTACCTGAGAGAAAGTTCCGATACCGAAAAGACCAACACAAGCACCAAAAAATGCAAAGACCTTAGAAAGCCATTTCCACTTCTTGCCCATACCGTATTCTATGTAGTAGAATGGTCCTCCGCAAACGTGACCGTCTGCGTCCATGCGGCGGTATTTGATAGCGAGGAAGCCCTCAGAATACTTTGTCGCCATACCAAGAAGAGCCGCTATCCACATCCAGAGGAGCGCTCCCGGTCCGCCTGAAAGCACGCCAACAGCTGTTGCAACGCCGACGATATTTCCTGTGCCTATGGTTGCAGAAAGCGCTGTACAGAGCGCCGCAAAGCTGGATATCTCGCCCTTGCCGCCGTTCTCATTCTGAAACATGAATCTCAGAGCCTTTGGCAGGTGGAGTATCTGAAGAAGCTTCAGCCTGAAAGTGAGGAATATTCCCACAGCCATAATAAGTACGATAAGCGGAATGCCCCAGACATAGCCGTCTATCGTTTCAAGTATTTTTGTAAATTTCTCCATACCCTAAAAAATCCTTTCTTACAGAAAATAGGCAGTTTTTACGGAAAAACTGCCTTATTTCTCCCCTATCTATTTTTACGAAAGTAATTTAGTCTCCTGTAGACTCTCTAAGAATTATCTTGTGGTCAACAGTATAATAATGGTTATCCTTTGTGGTCTTGTTCATGTTCTCAATAAGCTTTGCCACAACAAGCTCGCCCATTTTTGAGCAAGGCTGTTCAACTGTTGAAAGCGTAGGAATTATCCACTCACACATAGATATATTGTCAAATCCCATTATGGCGATATCTTTTCCTACCTTGATACCCATATCGATAGCCCTGTGCATTGCAGAGATAGCAAGCAGGTCTGACACCGCAAAGATAGCCGTAGGCTTTTCTTCAAGAGCATTGAAATACTCAAAGGCTCTGCCGCCGCAATCATAGTCATAGGACTCCTTATAGAAGTACTCTTTCTTCACATCAATGCCATATTCTTTCAATGCCCTGATATATCCGTTTTCTCTTGCAGTGGAGGAGATAGCCGAAGAATTTGTTCCGATAAAGCCTATCTTGCGATGTCCCTTTTTGATAAGGGTAGAAACAGCGTCAAATGCCGCCTGCTCGTCATCAACAGCAACAGTCAGAACATTTGCTCCCTCCACGCCCTCACAGCACAGAGCCACATTATAATTCTCTGCAAGCCTATTAAGTGAAGCTGCGTCAAACTGAGTGCCAAGGAGGATAACGCCGTCAACAGTTCTGTTAAAAAGCATATTCATCTGCCTTGTTTCAGCCGTTGAGGTCGAATATGAAACTGCGGTTATGATATCGTATCCGACTTTTCCTGCATATTCCTGCATACCCATAACTATCTTTGAATACAGGGAATGTTCAGAGGTCGGCATAATTACGAGAATGACATTCGTTTCGCATTTTCTCAGGTTTCTTCCCAAAAAATTCGGGGAATAGTTGAGCCTTGCAATGGTCTCATTGACTTTCTTTGTTGACTCGTCAGACACGTTGCAGCTTCCGTTGAGAACTCTCGAAACTGTTGCCACTGAAACGCCGGCTTCCTTGGCAACATCTTTTATGGTAATGCTCATAAATTTATTCCTTTCTGCGGCAGTAAACCGCTGAAATAGTCATACTATTATTAATTATAACATATTTTGAACTATTCTCCAATATACATTCCTTACAAATTTGTAAACGTTTTTTAGGTCAATTTAATTAAGAAGCAGACTAAACGCTTGAAAAAGGCACACTGATATGCTATAATATCATAAACGAATGATTTTTGAAAGGAAAATACGCAATGCTCCATGGTTATTTTGATATACCCACATTTCACTACTTTGAAGAAAAAAACACTTGGTCAGGAAGCAACTACACCAATTTCAGCTACCGCATAGACCCTGTTCTGGGCGATGAAAAAGAGCTATATGTCAGAGTATGGTATGGCACAAAGTGCATAACGGAGGTAACAGACTTTGTGGCAGAATATCACGAGGAATACTCTGAAAAGGGTCTTGAAAATGTTTTGGCAGACCTGACAGAAGAATTCGAGAAATTCAAGCTCATAAGAAAAGAGCTTTAAGACAGCAACAAAAACGGCGGACACGGTTTTCTCTGCATATGCAGAAACGAACTGTGTTCGCCGTTATTTTTTTGTTATCAATACCACTCGTTCTCCTGAGTGTTGTAAACATCAGCAGAAGAATCTGTCTGCATTGGTTCTGTCATAGCGTCCGCCGCTGATGAGTCATCGTTATTCACAGGTTTCTCAGGCGAAATAAGCTGTTCTGACATAAGTCTTTTACCGCTTTCGTCAACTAGACCAACGTCAATGGCTGTCTGCACGATGCCGTCGGCAATAGCTTGTCCATACTCGGTAAGGTGTTCGTCAAAAAGCTTGTTGTCGATATCCTCGGTTATAAATCCAAGCTCCACAAGACAGCTCGGCATAACAGTGTCGGCATTTATGTAATAGTTCACGTTAGGGTTGCCAACATAGCCATACTGCACTCCCCTGTTAGCAGATATACCGACCTCATCGAGATTATCAAGTATATTCTGCGCAAGCTTTGTGTCATAGGCAGGCTCAGAATTGTTCACCCATACCTCAACGCCTGAGATATCGCCGTCATAGCTATTTCGGTGAAGCGAAACATACATATCAGCCTTGGCGTTATTTGCCTTTGCACATCTCTCATCAAGCTCAAGAAAAGAGTCATCAACTCTTATCATCACGACATTTACGCCGTATTTTTCAAGATACTTCTGCACCTCGAGAGCGATCTTCAGGTCATCGTCCTTTTCATATCTTTTACCTGAAGCATCGGTTGTGCCGCCGTCATAATCGCCGTGACCTGCGTCAACGCACACTGTAAAGTCCATATTTGAATACTTTGCAGGCTCTTCTTTCTTCTCCTCAGCGGAAGAAGTATCCTCTTTCGCAGCCACCGAAGATGTATTATTCAAAACCTTGTTTGCGTTTTGTGTATCGTCTCCTTTGATCTTTGATACTACCAAAGCTGTCAGCTTTACCAAACCAGTTATAATGCCGATAAGTATTATCAGTGCGATTATTATTCTGTTCCAGTATATTTTTTTCTTTTTCACTCTTCTGACAGGCTTTCGTCCGTAGATCTGTTCAAACTCCTCATCTGAAAGTGTATTCATTGATCAAAGCTCCTGTAAAAAAATTATCCACTTTATTATATCATAATCCATGCTTTATTTCAAGGCTGTTTGTTACCAATGTGTAAGAATTTTGTTACTTTAGACAAACTTATACGTCACTAACTCGTTTATATAAACTATATGCACAACAAGAAACAGGGCAAGCAAAGACCAATACACAGCCTTTGTTTACCCCTTTAAAATCATTATTCTATTCGACCAGCGTTCTCTCATCACAGTATTCGCAAACGAGCGTTGTTCCGTCGCCCTTGAACCAGTGCGGCAGATACTTTTCATGATGAGTGATACAGTTAGGATTTGAGCAATCAACGTGCTTATGCACTCTGCCCTTCATAAGCGGCTGCGGAACGCCGTCGCCGTTTATAACTGTAAGTATCAGCGCCATTCTGACATACATTCCGTATTTTGCCTGCTTAAAATACATTGCTCTCGGGTCATCGTCCACCTCGATAGCTATCTCGTCAACTCTTGGCAGAGGGTGAAGAACGATAAGGTCAGGCTTGCCCATTGAAAGCTTTCTTGTGTCGAGAATATATTTTCCGCTT
Source organism: uncultured Ruminococcus sp. (assembly GCA_937898375.1). Taxonomy (GTDB): domain Bacteria; phylum Bacillota; class Clostridia; order Oscillospirales; family Ruminococcaceae; genus Hominimerdicola. Next base: position 5,594 of record CALEJX010000493.1, on the reverse strand, counting down.
TGAGCCTTATACTCCTCCTCAGAAGCAAAACGCTCTTTCTGTATTCTTGTCATATAAAGCACGTCAAGCTCGCCGATGACCTCTTCAAGGTCGCTGACTTCCTTGTACTCCATGCCTGCCGCTTCAAGAATATCCTTTACATATACAGGCAAAGCAAGCTCAGAAGTCGAAACAAGCACGAATTTATTGTTTGGGAAACATACCATTGCTTTTATAAGAGAATGAACTGTTCTGCCGTTTTTAAGGTCGCCGCAGAAGCCTATGGTCAGATTATCAAGTCTGCCCTTTTCTTCTCTAAGTGTAAGCAAGTCTGTAAGTGTCTGTGTTGGGTGAAGATGTCCGCCGTCGCCTGCGTTGATAACAGGACAATCAGCAGTGAGTGCCGCAGCCTTTACTGAGCCTGCGGTAGGGTGACGCATTACCATGATATCGGCATAGCCTGAAACTATCTTAGTGGTATCCTTGATATTCTCGCCCTTTGCAACGGAAGAAGTGGCAGGATTATCAAAACCGATTATCGTTCCTCCAAGGCGGAGCATTGCGGTCTGAAAAGACATCTGCGTTCTTGTTGACGGCTCATAGAAAAGAGTACCCATTATCTTGCCCTTGCAAGCCTCGCTGTAGGCGGCAGGGTCCTGAACTATCTTATGACCGAGATCTAAAAGTTTTAGCCACCAAGATACGGGATAGTCATTAAGATCGATAAGATCAAGTCTGTTTTTTTGCTCACTCACATCAAACACCCTCTCAAATATTCAGACATACATTATGCCGCACATTCCTGTTGTACGGCATTTTTTCTATTATACCATATTGATCTCATTTTTTCAAGTACATAGCCCATATTATTTGAGCAAGTCAAAATTTGTTTCGTCTGCAAACTGGTCGCAGTCATACATAAACAATATCTGGTCATATGCGCTCGTATCCGCCACATCAGAAAGGGTCTTGCCCTCCTCTTTGAGCTTGTCAGGATCTACCAAGGTTATCTCGCTGTAATGTGGGGTAAGGAACGGCACAAGTGTATTGGCATAGCTGCCCTTGATGATAAGAAGCTTTGGTGCGTCCCCTGCGGTGGTCTTAACGGTCGCCTTTGTGAAGTTGTCACCTTGTAAAAAGATAGCCGTTTTATCTGCTGTTTTCAATGCAGATTTGAAGTAGACAGATTTTGAGGTAAGCACCTGATCTTCCCTGTAAAGCTCCACAGAATCCACAGTTGTCTTATACTTTGAGCGAAAAATGTTCACTCTGTCTGCGCCTATCCTGTTGTAGCACAGTTCGTTGTAAAGTCCGCCGTAATAAGAGTCTGAGGTGTATTCCTGATCGTAATTGGACAGAGCAACAGGCTCAAAACCAAGTTCTTTTATGCCGTCTGCATAGGCAAAATATGCGCCGAAAGAGGTCCACTTTCTGTCTGTGCGATAGTAGACGTAATTGTTTCTTGCAGAATACATAGGATAGAACGTATCTATAGTCTCTATCCTATTGTCAAGGTCATAATAAATGTTGTCTATCATTTCACGCTGGTCTGTGTTTGAAGCATATGCAGGCAGTTTCGCAGAATAAATTCCTGCCGCAGTTGGCGCTAACATGACATAGACAGGTGTATCTGTGTTTTCTGAAAAATCGTTTATCTGTGAGATGTTTTTATCAAGCCTGTCCTTATCAAACTCAGTTGTTTCGACAAGGCGGTTCTTCAAGATATAGATATCGTCAAAATTCTTCTTGCCTGTCATCATGAACACTGTCGTTCTTAGAGACTTCCAATTTGAGCTTAAAGGAAAATTCTCGCTAACATAACACTGAGTGTTATGCTTTATATCCGACTTATGGGCTTTATCGCCGCCAATGTCATGCCTGCCCACCACGAGAGTGTACACCGCAAACATTATGATTATTATAAAGAACGCACTCACTGCAATATAATCAGCAGCCTTTTTCATTAATGTTCACTCCTCCCGTTTTAGCGCATAAACAAGTTCATAGACGAATGACCTCCGCCGCCCACAAGAAAGGCTGTGCAGAGAAGCAGGAAGCCTATGGTGAGCATTGGCTCGATTATGTAAACTATATTTGTGTTGAGCTGCATTATCCTGCGTTTGAGATATCTGCCGATACCTGTTGCAAAAAAGCCGCAGATAAGATACATCACAACACCTGTCTTTATCACATAAAGTGCAAGAACATCTCCTGCAAAGCTTCCGCCGCCGAACATTGCGGCTATATATCCGCAGGCTTCAGGCAGGCTGTCTATGGCAAGAAACGGCAGACCTATCAAAAACAGAACGTTCATCACTGCACATCTTATCCATGTCGGCACTGCCGCAAGGATATTTTTCAAGAGATACTCTATGCCAAGCATAACACAGATAAACGCCGCCCACAGCATTGTGTGCCTGCCGAAGCCATACCAGACCGATCCTGCAAGCACTGACAGTATCAGCGCCCAAAGGCACACGCTGTCTTTATTTCTGCAAAGTGGTCTGTAAAAATAATCTCTCACCCAGCTATAAAAGGTACAGGCAAATCGCTTTATGAACTCATTGAAGCCTGCTGACATAAAAGGCAGATCAAAGTTATCAGGAAGCTCAAATCCAAGCATTGAGCCTATGCCCTTTGCAATATGGGAATACCCTCTAAGCTCATAGTAGAACGCAAAAGAGAAAGCTATGATACCGAGCCATGCGCAGGCGGCTGAGAGCGAATCTGCGCTGACGGCTCTTATGTGCTGCCACATCTCATACATGGGATCTGATAAGAAAAGCTTCTCAGCAAAGCCTATAAGCATAAACTTTATGCCCTCTGCAAGCTTGCCAGATGTTATAACAGGCTTTCTAAGCTGTTCCCTCATATCCGAAAATCTGAGTATCGGTCCGCAGCTTAGGCACGGGAAAAAGCAGATATACTGAGAGACCAGCAGAAAATTCTTCTCAGGCTCTATATCTTCCCTGTAGATATCCATGCAGTAGGAGATACCATGGAGAGTGAAAACGCCTGCTCCCCACACAGGGAAAAGCTTTAGCAATGCGCCCTTGCCTGTAAATATGGACGTCACGTCATAACTGCTGTGACCGCTTCTTATGAAAACAAGAAGCACTGAGATATTCACTGTCACCGATAATATAAGCCACAACCTTTTAAGCCCTTTTTTGTCTGCAAAGCGGTGGATAAGCCTGCCGCATAAGTATGACATGACAGCGCACGCCGCCATTGGTATTATCCCCCACGGAGACGCCCACAGGCACAGCACAACTGTTCCCAGCAGGAACACGGCTTTTCTGAAACGCACACCTGCCAAGGCATATACTCCCATAAAAACAGGAAGAAAGAAATATAAAAATTCAAGACTAACCAACGCTATTCTCCTCGTCTTTATTGTTTTCTGCGGTCAATTCCTCTATGAGCGCCGCCAAGCTTTCTTTATCGAGCATTGTATTCACCACTTCAAGCAGGGCGTTTGCAGTAAGCTTTTTGGGCAATGAGAGCTTTTCGCACACTAGCTGTCTTAGCCTGCTGCTGTCAGGTCTGCCGCTTAGACCGAGCTCGTAAAAGTCAAGCTTTGTCATAAGTTCTCTGTCTGCGACCTTTTCGCCTATAATGCCTGCTTTTTCAAAAGCTTTCCTGATAATATCCGCAGGAACGCCCTCAACGCCTAGCAGCCCCTCTTTTGACGGCTCTGTTTTGCGCTTTTCTTTACCGAAAATCTCTGGAACATACACGTTCACGATGTCGCCGTTTGGGACGATGCCCTTTATATGCCCTCTTATGCGAAAGCCTGCTGTGTCAGAGTCGGTGAGTATGGCTATGCCGCCATGTTGGGCATAGTATCTTATAAGCGCCGCCTTGTCGGGGTCTTTGTAGATACGAAAGCCGTTGGTGACGATTATAACCCCGTCAACTATAGACGATAGCTTTATCTTATCATATTTTCCCTCAACGATTATCGCCCTTGATATTTTTAGTTTTTCCATTTACTAACACCTTAACGCCATTGACCTTGCAAGCCCCTGCTCGAGAGTGAGCATATCTCCGTCTTTTCCTCGTGACCTTGTTTTGAGCATAAGGTCAGTTTCAGAAAGTATCTCCAGCGTTTTTCTTATACGCTCAGCCGAGATATTTCCACACTCGGAATAGGCATTTTTTACTGCAAACTCTCTGTTTTTCGCATAGGAGAAATCTTTCGCCACGTCTGCAACGCTCCTGCCCGAAGAACGTGCAAGCTTTGCCCTGTAGATATCCGCAAGTGAAAAGCCGATTATTCCTATGATAGAATATGGCTCATAATTCTGCACGTCAAGTTCACGCAGACGTGTGAAAACCATTGCCGCATTTCCTCTGAGGATATTTATGGCAAGAGAATATCCGTCCGACTCGATACGCCTGATACAAAGTAAGTCGATATCCTCTCTTGTTACCTCCCTGCCCTCTGCATAAGCCGAAAGCTTTTCAAGCTCCTTGCTGATAAATGCAGTGTCGCACAGACAGAGGTTCGCAAGATACTCTGCATTGCTTTTTGTTATGGTACAGCCGCTTTTTGCAAGATAGGTGGATATAGACTTTCCAAGGTCTGAAGCCCTTTTATACTCAAAGTTGCAGACAGTGCCGTGCTTTTCGCAGAAATCTGCAAAGCGCTTGTTTTTGTCTGTAAGATATTTCTTATTTTTGAAAAGGTCAACGCCTGTGGCATAGATTATCACTGTGGTGGTTTCGCCCAGAGAACCTAGTATTTTTTTCAGATCGTCTAAATCGTCTTTAGTCACAGCGTCTATGTTAAGGTCATTTATAGTCACAACAACACGTTCAGCCATAAAAGGCAGAGCGTCGCAAGCGTCTGTAAGCATCGGAAAATCAAGATTTTTGCCGTCAAGCTTATGATAGTTCATCACCTGAGCGTCAGCAGGGCAAAGCTTGTTCACAAGCCTTTTTGTAAAGTTTTCAAGTGCCGCCGTATCGTGTCCGTAAAAATAATAAAGGCTGTCGATATCGTTCTCTCTTATCTTTTTACCAAGAGCCGAAGCCGTAAGCAAAGCCATAGTCCGTCCTCCTTATCTGCGAATTTTTCATATCTATCATCAATGGGTATTCTTCATCTGTTGTGTCAAGGCTTCTGCCGTTTATGGTGACATAGCCTTTTTCTAAAGTGACCACACAGCCTTCGGCGGTGATCTTATAGCCGCCCTCCAGTGCTTCTATCTTAACGCCGCTCCAATCAAGCTGTGCGCCTGTGACAAATGGCAGTTCACTGTCATTATCAGGCTCGCCGTTTATGTAAAATCTGTCAGGTTGTATAGTCATCTGCTCATTATATTTCGTTATAGTGTAATACTGTTCGCCGCTTATAAATACGCCCTTTAGCTCTTTTATGCCGTAAAGCTCCAAAAAGCTTTCAACGCTGCTGTTGAGCTTGCCCTTACTGCCGATATCGAAAACCATGCCTTTTGTTTTATCATACAGCACAGCCTGCACTGCATTTCCTTTTGGAATTACTACTATCTTAGCTGAGCCGCCAAAGGCAAGGGCAAAATTATACACCGCCGACCAGCATATAAGCATTAGAGCAGTGCAAAAAGCCCCAAGCTTCACTGATTTTCTCA
>CALEJX010000492.1 GCA_937898375.1 uncultured Ruminococcus sp. | reverse complement strand
TTATTATAACATATTTATTGTCAAATTGCAATAGTTTTATGTGAACAGACTCTAACTAATGCAAATAACTCTACTAAAGCATTATTAAATCTATATTCTTTATTTCCCAGAAATGTGGTATGTAAAAAGCTACCTAAAGCACCAAATGTAAGTATGCTTTAAAATTCTCAGTAAGTCAAAAAAATCATTTATTGATGTAAAGTTTAACTTTCAGAGCGGATTACAGACTCGCCATCCATTATTTACCTTAAATCAAGGAAATCCGTTTTATGATATATTTGATAAGGAACTAAGCGTATTATGGGATATCTTTGAGGAGATTGATTTAAAGGAGTTGGTTATAGGATGAGAATTATCATCGACGGTTCATGTGGGAGTGGAAAGACTACTTTTCTAACTGAGATAAAGAATAGAATTGCTAAAAATAAAATTGGCAATATGCAAGTTTTTACTGAACTTATTAAGGGCTCAATCAATGAGGGAAAAATCAAGGGCATATGCCCTCCTATCAACGATTTTGCATGGGAAAGTCTTTTCGATATAATCTTAAATAGAGGAATTTCTCAATACGAAAATAGCTCTTTCAATGGAATTGCGTGGTTAGATCGTGGTTTACCTTTTTTAAGTATTTTCGCAAAAGAACATGATAAAAAAATATCAGATGATATGATTGATAAAATCATGACGTACAGATATGATTGTGTATTTCTGTTTGAACCAATTCCTTTCTTAGATTTGTCAACGCCTGACAATGGAAAATTTCGGATGTTCTCATTAGAAGAAAGAATTGTTTCTTATGAGATGACATATAATGAGTACCAAAAATCTGGACACAAAATTTATAGGCTACCTTGTTTTTCTGCGAATATACATTGTGATTTCCTCATGAAATTTAATACTATTTCTGAGATATTGCTCAACGATTTTAATACTGATATATCAAGTTTAAAAGAGAATTAGATACGTAGAATTTGAGTGAATTGAAGTAAAACTCAACTACTCTATAAATAAAAGCACTACTAATTAATTCATAGGTTGCAAATTGGAAACCGCATTTTGAATTTACATCAGGGTGCGGTTTCCTTTTGTAGCAATAAATATTATTAATCTGAAAGGAAGATGGTAATGACAAGTACACACAACCGAATTATTGCAGCGACACTTTCTGCAACTTTTATCGGGCAGGTATTACTGTTTGGTGATGGAACCGCAAAAGGTATCCTTCATCCAGATAATATAGCCTATGCCGCCGAAGCTGCAGAGAAACGAGCAAACGAAAAAGAACTGGCTGAAGAATTTGAACGAGCCATACAAGGTATCGGCGAGGTTGATTATTTTGAAGGTTCAGCCAATTCGTCCACAAGTTCTTCAAAACGCACAAGATCCCTATCTTCAACAGCGCCTTTAAGAACAACAAGTAGCTCTCCACTTGATTCTTTTCCGTCAGTAGCCCAAAACCTGACAGTTTCAGGCGTTGTATCATCTCTTGAAGACTGTGATGTTTCAAATGCGAAGGTAATCATTTTTAATGCGGACTGGCAGGATATTGCCACTACAAATGTGAATGCTGACGGCTTTTTCTCGGTTACTGCAACCGGATTCACCTCCACAGCTACACACGTTAAGATTGAGTGCAACGGCTACCTTCCGAGATTCTATCGCAATATGGGATATGGTTCTTATGACCTTGGCGAGAACATTTTGATACCAGGCGATACAACATATAATCCTGACCACAACAATGAGTGGAGTGATGAGACAATCGATGAACATGATCTTGCTTTTGCTTATGATGCTGTAGGAGCAAGACGAGCGACTGGCGATTATGTTGCTGATTACGATCTTAATAATGATGGTATTATTGACGGAACTGATATGCAGATACTGGATGATAATTATTATGATTCGTATGACGGAGATGATAATTATCTTCCTGAACTGGACATCGATCAAGACGGACATATTTACGTTTATGATTATAACTATATTCTTCAGAATCATTGCGGCTCCTGTCTTCAGTCAGAGAATTACTATGATTATCTCGATTTCAATGATGACGGTGTGATCGATGCCTCAGAATATGACTGGTATGCTGACTGGATCGATGAGTTCATAGGGTGGAATTCAGGTGACTACGAAACATATCTCGGTGCCGTACTCACTTTGACTGGAAACTGCTACAATGACTCCATGAGTATGTATAATACGCTCCTCGACCTCAATGGCTACTCTCTGTATATAAATGAAACATTCAACTTCATGACAAGCAATCCTGACATCTGGGATGAGGGAGAAGGTTCAACAATTTTCATGAATGGCGGTAAAATACATACCGGCTATTTCAATTTCGGACAGGCAAACTGCTATGATGCGATTATCATGCAGAATCCCAATGATCTTCTTTATATCGAAAACAACTGGATTTATTCGACTATGATTGACTGCGATGGACTCTGGACCGCAGGTGATATTTATTTCAAGGGTCCGAGCTGGAATGTGAACGAACCATCTGGTGAAAAAGCGGTCTACTCCTCCGGCACACATGTCATTCATTTTGGATATGACGGCGGACTTCAAACAATTCTTTGGGACAATCCCAATACTTATATCAATGAAGAAGATGGTTCGCTAAATACGCTTCGCCGTTTTAACTTTGACTATGTTGATGCTGAGGGTAACTGCATTGGTCTTGATTTTGACGGTGAGTACACTTCAGATCGTTTCTGGTTCAGACCGTGGTTCAGAGAATATGATGAACCAGATTATACGCTCTATCGTAAAGGCTGGGAAATGGGCGATGGTGTACATATCGCCACTGGTAACTACACAAAGACATTTACTGATCTGAGTGTGGAATCTCCTGGCGTACAGTCCGATTTCATCAGAACTTACAACTCTATGAGCAATGAAGAAGGCTCGTTTGGTGTTGGCTGGGACTTCAATATTGATGTCAGCAAAATCATTACTCCTGCAACTGGATATTATCAGGTTGTTCTTCCCGATGGCTCTAACACCACATTTAAGGATGCTGAAAATGGCGGATTTGAATGCTTGAATGCGCATAGCACTATGGTTAAGTCCGGCGATGAGTATACGATTACCAATGCGGCTCAGTCTCAGTACCATTTCAACTCCTCCGGTGAGCTGGATTGGGTGAAAGATCCTGAAGGAAATATTCTCACTATTTCTTCTATTGTCAATGATGTGAGAACTGTAACTGATTCTACGGGCAGAGAGTATACGATCACCTACACGGATAATACCGAACATAAAAGAATTATAGAAATCAAGGATATTACCGCCGACAGAACAGTATCATTTAGCTATTCGGACGGTAAACTCATCTCTGCAACAAGTGTATCAGGCGGTACAGAGACTTACGAATACGATGCGAATGGCAGACTTTGTAAAATCACTAACTGCTATGATGAAATCACAGACCGCATTGTATATAACGAGAATGGCTCTGTGAACTGGCTTGTTAACGCTGATGGCCTGAAACAGGTATATACATATGACTCGGCACAGAAACAGACTGGCGTTGAGGAATATGACGGCGATACCCTTGTAAAAACTTTCCATTATGATTATGATGAAAAGTATGCTGTGAAGACAAACAAAGTTGATACAGACGGAATGACATACACCGTGGATAGAATTGAGTATAGACTTGATAACGGTGAAAACAAGTACGATGAGATTTCCAAAAGCTATGATATTGCTGAAAATGTAACAGAATATCAGTATGATACAAATGGAAACGTAATTAGTACCAAGAATCCAGATGGTACATACACTTTTGCAAACTATAACAACAAAAATAGTGTTATTGCAGAAGTGGATGAAATGGGCTATGCAAAGATCTATGCATATGCAGATAACGGAACTCGTCTGGTGAAGCAGGGAACAAGTCTGTATCCTCTTGCACAGGCAGATATTGATGCTGTAAGAGCTGCTGATTTTAATCCTGCCATTTATCTCGCTGCGAATGAAAGCAGCTATGCTATTACAAGTCATGAGTATTATGCCGACAGCTATGTAAGCGGCGTGATCGGTCTGATTCACAGAACAACTGATCCAGAAGGCTATGTTACAGAGTACGATTATTATACAGATGGTGTTGGTAAGGGGCTTGTACGCAGTAAGATTCTGAAAGATGGCAACACAATCGTCAATACTGTTGATTATGAATATAATGCACAGCTTCATGTTTCAAAGGAGTCAACAAGCTACGATCTTTCTAACAATGTGTATTCTGTTAAGGAGTTTAGCTACGACAAGTTCAATAATGTTGTTGAAGAACGTAACTTCGGAACAGGTAATGTTTCAGCAACTACCATTACAGATTTCGATTTATTAAGCCGGAAGACAGCAGAGTATACTCCTAATTATTCTGCTGACAGAAGTCATGGTACGATTTATACCTATTATCCGAACGGATCTGTTAAGACGCAGACTGATGCAGAAGGAAATACCACTTCATACACCTATAACGCATATGGTCTTGCTGCAAAGAAAACAAACCCTGACGGAACAATCAACATTACAGAGTATGACGGGCTCCAGCGTGAGAAGGCTACATATTTCCAGGTATCCGCTGGCAGCACAAGACAGGTTCTGACCGAAACAAGCTATGAGTATGTCGGCAATAACTATGAGATCTATACTGCTCTGAACAGCTATACGAATTATTGGTACAAAGGTCTGAAATCCACAAAGAAGACCTATATTACCGCTGATAAGCAGGTTTTAGCTGAAACACTGAACGATTTCAGAGATAATGTCGTATATGAAAAAACGAACGGCGAAACCAAGCGTACAAGCAGATACTATGCCGATGGACAGCTTGCTCGTCAGACAGATGCTCTTGGCAATGTTACAAAGTATGAGTATGGTAAGCTGAATAAGCTTGAAAAGACCTATGTACCTTTCAACACAAACAACAATGGCTCTGATAACTGCTCTATCACAGAAAATGGCTATGATAAGAACGGAAATCTGACTTCGGTTAAACAGACCATTCAGGAAGAGAATGATTCAACTCCAAAGTACAGCCTTACGAAGAATCAGTATAATGCACAGGGGCTTCTTGTTAAGATTACGCTGAGTGATGGCACTACGAACAGTGATATTAATATCACAAAATATTTCTACAATAACGCAGGCATCGAAACTATGATGTATACTGGTCTGAATTCTGAATCTGATACAGATTTCATGACCACTTCTTACACATATGATGCTTGGGGAAGACTTGTAAACACTCATGACGCAACTGGATATGATTCCGGTACAACAACATACGACTTAAATGGTAATGTGATCAGTTCTACTGATGCAAATGGAAACGTTACCACAAATACTTATGATGCTCTTAACAGACTTCTTACTGCGAACATAGTAGCAACGGATTCCTCTAAGAATGTATCAAAATCCAATACTTATGACAGTATGGGACGTGTGACAAGCACTACAAGCAACGGGCTGACTACATCATATCAGTATGATGCACTTGGAAGAAAGTATACTGAAAACGAAGTAGGCAACAACTATTCTTCTTTCAGGGGTTTCTTCTATGTAGGCGTATCCCAGTATCCTGAAAGAGAAATCGTTGGTATCAATCATCTTCTCATGTACTCTTACAAGTCATATGAGTATGATGCAGAGATGAGAATCTCTAATGTTAAGGAATCCGGTGACCAGACTGTTTCCTATACATACGATGCAAACGGCAATAAGGCAAGCGAAACTCTCGCAAATGGCGTTGTTTCAAACTACACTTATAATAAATCAAATAAGATCCGAAGAATTGAGAACTACTCCAACAACACACTTGTTTCTGCATATGATTACACCTACTACCTTGATGGCTCAGATGCTTCAAAGACAAGAACAGAGAACGGTGTTGTTGAAACCACCTCATATGAGTATGATGCATTAAAGAGACTTGTAGAGGAAAGTGTAGCAGTCGGAAATAATACAACTGATACCTATTCTTATGAGTACGATGACTATGATAATCGTTCTCAGATGACAGTAACAGGTACAGAAAATTACGTTACCGAGTACAGTTACAACGACGCACATGGCAATTATACCGCACTCCTTCAGAGAGAAGTCAAAACATCCGAAAACGCTAATGACCTACTGAATCCTACATTAACAGAAACAACGACATATACTTATGACAGCAATGGTAATCAGATTAGAAAGACAGCTCCTCAGAAAACTGAGAACTACACCTATGATGGTCTGAATCAGCTGATCGCATATACCGATGGTGATAATACTTCTTCTTACAAATACAATACCAACGGGCTAAGATACGAGAAGACAGTAAATGGTCAGAGAATCAACCATGTGTGGGATGCTGCACAGCAGATCATCGCAGATATTTATCATGGCGACTACTATGAAGCTGACTGCTACATCAGAGGAACAAATCTTGCCGCTAAGTACAGATACCAGAATGCAGTAAAATCTGACTATACCTATTATATCCAGAATGCTCACGGTGATGTTGTGAATCTTGTTGACAGCACAGGTGCTATCACTAAGACCTACAAGTATGATGCTTTCGGTGTTGAGAAGAACATCAACGATTCAGACACAAACGCTTTCCGTTATTGTGGCGAGTATTATGATGCTGAAACAGGAACTGTTTACCTGAGAGCAAGATACTATGATCCAACGATTGGTAGGTTTATCAGTAGGGATAGTTTTACAGGTAAGAATGAAGATCCGCTTAGTTTGAATCTTTATACTTATTGCCATAATAATCCTGTCTTTTTAACAGACTCTGACGGGCATTTTGTTTTATCTACGTTGTTAGTAGGTGCTGTTGTAGGAGCTGCGATAAATGTAGGAACAACCATAGTATGCAACGCTATGGAAGGGAAAAGAGGAAAAGAACTTCTGGATGGCACATTAAAAAGTGTCGCAATCGGTGCTGCTGGTGGAATGCTTGCAGCTTCTGGATTCGGAATTGTTGGACAGGTGATAGGAAATGTGGCTTTAGGAGCTGGAGACAATATTGCTTCTCAACTAAATGATATGGCTTCTGGTAAACAAGAAAAGTTTAATGGGTGGAGTTTTGCTACAGATGTTGCCTTATCAGGTTTAAGTGCCGTTTTATGTGGACCTGGTGCAAAGGCAAAAGTGAATTCAGTTTTAAGCGAAAATAAGCGAGCAGTTCATCGTCTGACAAAGGGGTTCAGAGGAGGCAAGAGTCTTTCGTTTTCAAGTCGAATAGCTAAGGGCGTATCAACCTTCGCAAGCGAATTTTCGGGAGCTAAAAATCAGTGGATAAAACAAGTAAGAACTAATCTATGGAGGTCTGCTAAGAAGGGAATAGCCAAAGGTGATTATTGTTTAGCCAGAACTGGTGTGTATATGTTTTCAACAAATTTTGCTTGTAACACTACAAAAAAAGCTAGGGACATACTAGTTGAAAAAACGAACGAATATTGATTAAGATATATGATGTATATATTTAAACTGGTATATGGCTTCATGATCACTACGCCTAACTCACAGATAGTGTTAATAATAACGTGTTTATATTCTTATATAACAGGGTATTTAATATTTAAATCTGCAATTTTCAACTTAATTGAATGGAATAAAACAAACAGACAAATAAAATTAGTCAGAAAAAATACATTGGATTTAAAAATATCAATAAAAAACTACATTAAATTGGTAGATACCAGATTTAGAAATATAATAATTATTTTCATTTTGGCATATCGTACTAATATCATTATGTCCATACTTATTTTCTTTTTAACATTATTAAGTCTATTATTTAAAAAAATACTATTGATTATTTGGTGCTTATTTGGACTAAAGATTTTAATAGTAAATTTAATCGGACATTTACTAATGATAAAATACGGAAATTTAGGAAAAAACGGGGGAAGCAATTGGGATTTTCACTAATGATACAACTTGGTCGGAATATTTATTTCTTTTCGTAGTAGATTCTTGATACGATTCGTTAAATTCTACAGTTCAAGAACATAAATTTAAGGTCAACTGCTTACACTTATAATAAATCAAATAAGATCCGAAGAATTGAGAACTACTCCAACAACACACTTGTTTCTGCATATGATTACACCTACTACCTTGATGGCTCAGATGCTTCAAAGACAAGAACAGAGAACGGTGTTGTTGAAACCACCTCATATGAGTATGATGCATTAAAGAGACTTGTAGAGGAAAGTGTAGCAGTCGGAAATAATACAACTGATACCTATTCTTATGAGTACGATGACTATGATAATCGTTCTCAGATGACAGTAACAGGTACAGAAAATTACGTTACCGAGTACAGTTACAACGACGCACATGGCAATTATACCGCACTCCTTCAGAGAGAAGTCAAAACATCCGAAAACGCTAATGACCTACTGAATCCTACATTAACAGAAACAACGACATATACTTATGACAGCAATGGTAATCAGATTAGAAAGACAGCTCCTCAGAAAACTGAGAACTACACCTATGATGGTCTGAATCAGCTGATCGCATATACCGATGGTGATAATACTTCTTCTTACAAATACAATACCAACGGGCTAAGATACGAGAAGACAGTAAATGGTCAGAGAATCAACCATGTGTGGGATGCTGCACAGCAGATCATCGCAGATATTTATCATGGCGACTACTATGAAGCTGACTGCTACATCAGAGGAACAAATCTTGCCGCTAAGTACAGATACCAGAATGCAGTAAAATCTGACTATACCTATTATATCCAGAATGCTCACGGTGATGTTGTGAATCTTGTTGACAGCACAGGTGCTATCACTAAGACCTACAAGTATGATGCTTTCGGTGTTGAGAAGAACATCAACGATTCAGACACAAACGCTTTCCGTTATTGTGGCGAGTATTATGATGCTGAAACAGGAACTGTTTACCTGAGAGCAAGATACTATGATCCAACGATTGGTAGGTTTATCAGTAGGGATAGTTTTACAGGCGATAATACCGACCCCCTCAGTTTGAACCTTTGCACATACTGCCATAATAATCCTATTTTCGGAATTGATCCGAGTGGACATATTCCTAAATGGTTGAAGATTGCAGGTAGTGCTGCCTTAACAGCGGTTGGCGTTGGATTGTGTGCCACTGGTGTTGGTGCTACAATAGGAGCAGGATTGGCAGTTGCTGGTGGATCTATGCTTGCTTCTAATATAATGGATGCTGCAGGTGTCGATTCTAAACTTGCGACTCAGATTTCGGCGGGCTTAGACATTGTTGGTGGTACTGCATTGTGTTTTGTACCTGGAATGCAAGCACTGGGTGCAAGTATGATTGGTTCCAGTGTAGGTTCATTTGCTGGAGGATATATAAGTGAGTCTCTTGGATATAGGTATGAAACAGGTGCTGCCGTAGGAAGCTTGATTGGAGGAATAGCTGGCGGTAAAATCGGAGCAAATGTGCGTGCAAACAATATTGCAAAAGCAAGTAGTAGCCATACAACATTTACCCCAGCAGCAAAATTTAAGCCCAATAAACCTGTTTATGGTGTCGATCCCAAAACGCTATATTCTGGAAATCAAAGCACATTAGTTAAATCATGCGTAGAATCAAAAGAAGCACTTCTTAAAAGTGGAAAAGTCGCTAAAGTAATTGATGTTTTTGAAAATGGCGTAATTATTGATGGTAACCATACAGCAAGGGCGGCCGCTAATTTGAATCATTTAGTAGATGTTTATGTTCATGCTGGAAAAGGAAAGACTGCTGGTTTAATTACTAAAGTTCCCTTTAGAAAGTGAGATTTTTGTGATGAAACAGTCAAAAAGAATGTGGAATTTTAAACTGATTAAAATAGTTAATAATATTTTAATCAGTATGAGAGGATTAATGATAGAAGAAAACGCCAATTTTGAATTACTTAACTTTTACAGAATAAAACTCTCTATAATAGTGAGGATTATCTTGTGCATAACAAAAATCAAACTGATTTTTCATGTAGGTAAACCTGTCGAAAACAAGTTGAT
>CALEJX010000491.1 GCA_937898375.1 uncultured Ruminococcus sp. | reverse complement strand
AAATTCATGGCTTGCTCAGGTTTTCCTGAGTGCAAAAACACTAAGAAGATAGTTCAGGAAACAGGTGGCATTTGCCCTTACTGCGGAAAGAAAGTGCTTCTCAAAAAGTCTAAAAAGGGCAAGAAATATTACGGCTGTGAGGACAATCCTGAGTGCAAGTTCATGACCTGGGACGTTCCTACAGAAGAGAAATGCCCTAAGTGCGGCAGTACGCTTTTCCAGAAAGGCGGCAAGAACGGAATACTCATTTGCCACAAGCCTGATTGCGGATATGAAAGGAATTTGTCCAATGGCAGTTAAGGTAATAGGTGCAGGACTTGCAGGCTGTGAAGCTGCGTGGCAGTTAGCCCAAGCAGGGATTGACGTTGAGCTTTACGAAATGAAGCCGAAAAAGTTTACGCCTGCCCATAAATATAAAGGCTTTGCGGAGCTTGTCTGCTCAAATTCACTGAAAGCGGACAGGATAGATTCAGCAGCAGGTATGCTAAAAGAAGAAATGCGCAGACTTGGCTCTGTTACAATGGAATGTGCAGCCGAAACTAAGGTTTCAGCAGGCGGAGCGCTCGCTGTTGACAGAGAAAAGTTTTCCAATATGGTCACGGCAAAGATAAGGGAAAACCCTCATATTACCGTTATAGAGGAAGAAGTCACAGAGATACCCGAGGGCGACGTTATAATCGCAACAGGACCTCTTACAAGCGATGGACTTGCAGAGAGTATCGGCAAAATATGCGGAGATTATCTGTATTTTCATGACGCCGCCGCACCTATCGTGACATATGAAAGTCTTGATAAGGATAAAGTATTTTTTGCTTCAAGATACGGCAAGGGCGAAGCTGATTATATCAACTGTCCTATGAACAAAGAGGAATATCTTAGGTTTTATAACGAACTTATAAACGCCGAATCGGCACCGCTCCATGATTTTGATAAGGAACATTTTTCAAAGGACGGCTTCAAGGTATACGAGGGCTGTATGCCCGTTGAAGTGCTTGCAAAACGTGGCGAAGACACAATGCGTTTTGGTCCATTGAAGCCTGTGGGCTTGACAGACCCACGAACAGGAAATAGACCTTATGCGGTCGTTCAGCTTCGTGCCGAGAATGAAGAGGGAAGTCTGTATAACCTTGTGGGCTTTCAGACAAACCTTAAATTTGGCGAGCAGAAAAGAGTATTTTCTCTTATCACAGGACTTGAAAATGCAGAATTTATGCGCTATGGCGTTATGCACAGGAACACTTTTATAAATTCGCCAAAGCTCTTAAATCCGCAGTTTAATATGCGAGATAGAGAAAACCTTTATTTTGCAGGTCAGATGACAGGCGTTGAGGGATATATAGAATCGGCGGCAAGCGGAATTTTCGCAGGGCTGAGCATGGCAAGGCGTTTGCGGGGCGAGCCTGTGGTGACATTGCCTGATACCACAATGCTTGGAGCGCTTTCAAAGTATATAAGCGACCCTACTGTGGAGAAATTTCAGCCTATGGGCTGTAATATGGGTATCTTGCCTGAGCTGCCTGAACGTATAAGAGATAAGAAACTGAAATATAAGATGATAGCTGACAGGGGTCTTGCAGACCTTGACAAGGCTATCGGGGAATTTTAAGGAGAATGTTATGAATATAGTAATTGACGCTTTCGGCGGAGATAACGCACCTCTCGAAGTCATCAAAGGCTCAATTGACGCTCAGAAAGATTTCGGAGTTGACGTTACTCTCGTTGGTGACGAAGAAAAAATAAAAAAATGCGCACAGGAAAACGGTCTTGATATCACTGCTTTACATATCAAGCACGCCGATACTGTTATCGAAATATGTGAAGAACCTACAGAAGTCATCAAGGGCAAGAAAGATTGCTCAATGGCTGTTGGCATGAAAATGCTCGCAGACGGCGAGGGCGACGCTTTCGTTTCAGCAGGCTCAACAGGCGCACTTGTAGTTGGAGCAACATTTATCGTAAAGAGAATAAAAGGCATTAAAAGACCAGCCCTTGCAACTATACTTCCAACGGCTGGAGCACCTACCATGCTTCTTGATAGCGGTGCAAATGCTGATTGCCGCCCTGAAATGCTCACTCAGTTCGGTATCATGGGTTCAGCTTATATGAATAAGATACTTGGTGTTGAGTCACCGAGGGTAGGTCTTGCAAATATCGGTGCAGAGGAATCAAAAGGCAGAGAGTTAGAGCTTGAAACTTACAAGCAGCTGAAAAATGCGCCTGTAAACTTTGTTGGAAACATCGAAGCAAGACAGCTTCCTATGGGCGATTGTGACGTATGCGTGGCTGACGGCTTCTGTGGAAATCTTATGCTCAAGCTTTATGAGGGCATGGCAAAGTTCTTCTCAGGTGAGCTTAAAACGCTTCTGACTAAGGATACAAAGTCAAAGATCGCCGCTCTTATGGTAATGAAGAATGTTAAGGAGTTCAAGAAAAAGGTAGACTACTCCGAATATGGCGGAGCACCTCTCCTTGGAACTGCAAAGCCTGTTATCAAGGCTCACGGCTCATCAAATGCAAGAGCATTCTATAACGCTATCAGACAGGCAAAACAGTTTACAGAAACCAATGTTATCGGTGAGATAACAACTGCTATCGAGCAGATGAAAAGCAAACAGGAGATGTTATAATGGACGAGCAAAAAGCTCTTAAAGAGTTTCAGGAAAGAATAGGTTATCACTTCAAAGACGAAAAGCTCCTTTACGAAGCTCTTTCCCATTCATCATTTGCAAACGAAAACAAAAAGGCAAGAAACAGCAACGAAAGGCTTGAATTTCTTGGAGATTCGGTGCTTTCCATAGTTGTGTCAGACCACATTTTTGAGCATTACAAGCATATGCCTGAAGGCGAGCTAACAAAAATGAGAGCTTCACTTGTGTGCGAAAAAGCGCTGTTTGAGTTCTCAAAGAAAATAGAGCTTGGCAAGTATATCTTTCTCGGCAAAGGCGAGGAGATAACAGGGGGCAGAGAAAGACCGTCTATCATTTCTGACGCATTTGAAGCCGTTATAGCCGCAATCTATCTTGACGGCGGTATCGAACCTGTTTCAAAGTATATACTTTCATTCATACCTGAAAACATCACCCCTGACGGAGTTGTTTTCCACGATTATAAGACTATACTTCAGGAGATAATCCAGAAAAATCCTGAGGAGAGGATAGAATATCACCTTAAAGGCGAGTCCGGTCCTGACCATAACAAAAAGTTTACTGTACAGGTGCTTTTGAACACAAACGTTATCGGCGAGGGCACAGGCAGATCTAAAAAGACAGCTGAACAGCTGGCGGCTAAAGAAGCATTGGAATTAATGGGCTATGGGGCACAGTAATATATCTATCTTCGTGCCGCATATAGGTTGTCCGCATATGTGTGCGTTCTGCAATCAGCGCACAATAACTGGTACAGAGAAGATACCGCACGCTGATGATGTGAAGCGTATCTGCGCGCAGGCAATGGACGAAGTCAAGGAAGTTTCACAGACGGAGATAGCTTTTTTTGGCGGCAGCTTTACAGCAGTGCCGAGAGAATATATGCTCGAACTTCTTGGTGCGGCGCAGGAGTTTATAGGCAGCGGCAAGTTCAAAGGTATTAGAATATCCACCAGACCTGACTATATCGACCGTGAAATACTTGACATTCTTAGAGATAATCACGTTACGGCTATCGAGCTTGGCGCACAGTCTATGTCAGATGTTGTCCTTGAAGCCAACGAGCGTGGACATACTGCGCAGGACGTTGATAACGCCGCAACGCTTATAAAAAGCTATGGCTGTTTTGACCTCGGTCTGCAAATGATGATAG
>CALEJX010000490.1 GCA_937898375.1 uncultured Ruminococcus sp. | reverse complement strand
CATTTGTTATCGAGCTTGCAGAGGACGCTGACACTGACGAGAGAGTTATCGGTGAAACAACAGAAAGCTATGAGATCAAATCTGACAATTATACAATAAGCCTTGACAAGCTCCAGACCATTTGGGAGGGCAAGCTTGAGCCTGTATATCCTGTTCATGTAAAAGAGCCTGCTGAGAAGCCTGAAAAGTACAGCTACAAGGCAGACAAGAGAGTTGCACCTACAATCAAGGTTGCAAAGCCAAAGGTACTTATCCCTGTATTCCCTGGCACAAACTGCGAATACGATACAGCAAGAGCCTTTGAAAAGGCAGGCGCTGAGGCTGACATCTTCGTTATAAGAAACCTTACAGAACAGGCTATCAAAGAGTCTGTTGACACAATGGAGAAGAAGATAAAAGAGTCACAGATAGTAATGCTCCCAGGCGGATTCAGCGGCGGCGACGAGCCTGACGGCTCAGGCAAGTTCATCGTATCATTCCTGAGAAATCCAAGACTTACAGACGCTATACATGACCTGCTCAAGAACAGAGACGGTCTTATGCTTGGTATCTGCAATGGCTTCCAGGCACTTATCAAGCTTGGTCTTGTACCATACGGCGAGATAAGAGATATGAGAGATGACTCCCCTACACTGACATTCAACACCATTGCAAGACATCAGTCTAAAATGGTAAACACAAGAATAGCTTCCACCAAGTCACCATGGCTTGCAGGCTGCGAGGTAGGCGATATCCACAGCGTGGCTATCTCACACGGCGAGGGACGTTTCGTTGCAACAGCAGAGGAGATCGCACAGCTTGCTGCAAACGGACAGATCGCTACACAGTATGTTGATTTTGACGGGGAGCCTACATTTGACATTCATTGCAACCCTAACACATCATTCCAGGCTATCGAGGGCATCACCTCGCCTAACGGACGTGTTCTTGGTAAAATGGGTCACTCAGAGCGTAAAGGCTGCTGTGTATCAAAGAACGTTCCTGGCGAAAAGGATCAGAAGATATTTGAAAGCGGCGTAGCTTACTTCAAGTAATAACAAGCAAAATACAAGGGCGGAGCTTTTCCGCCCTTTGTTTATATGAGGACAAAGATATGCTGAAATACATTATAATATATCTTGCCGCAATGAGCCTTGTGACATTCATTCTTTTTGGTGCAGACAAGCACAAGGCAAGGGCGCACAAGTGGCGGATACCTAAGAAAACGCTCCTTGGTCTAAGCCTGCTTGGCGGCTTTGTGGGAGGATTTCTTGGCATGGAGTTTTTCCGCCACAAAACAAAGCACTGGTATTTTTACATGGTGATGATAATTTCTCTTGCACTATGGGCGTTTATCATATACAAAGTCATTGCAGGATAAAATATTTTTTTAGACAGTCGGTAAAACGGCTGTCTTATTTTTTGCCCATTTTGGTAAAAAGCATATAAAGCAGCGTAAACTTATTGATGAAAAATAAAGTTCAGGTAAGGGCGTATAAAATAGCAGAGTTTTTAAGGCGTTATATTTACTTTGAAAAATAAGCTTTACAATCATTTACCCTAACATGATTGTTGCGGTGACGGCAAAATGGTATACTCTTGTTGTCAGATAAATTAAGGAGGAATGATCTATGACAAAGCTGTCAAGAAGCGAATGTACAGCTATACTCAGCAATGCTGACAGAAGCGAAGTTGAGGCTGCGGCAAAGCTTATATCAGACAAATATGACGTGAAGATCGTGAAAGCACCGCAGAAAACACTGACTATGATAAAAATGCGTGAGCCTGTGGGCGGCAGTATCTTTTATCTTGGGGAGATACTCTGCTGTGAATGTACAGTTGATATCGGCGGAGTTATCGGTATTTCTGTTATCATGGGCGACGATTTTGAAAAGGCACAGAACTGCGCCGTTATCGACGCCGCAATAACAGCAGGACTTAAAGAATGTGACGAGCTTAACGCCTTTATTGTAAAGCTCGGTATCGAGCAGGCTAACGAACGCAGAAAACTCAACGGCGAGATACTTAAATCCAAGGTTGACTTTCACACAATGGGGGAAATATAAATGGAAAAAGCATTTGATTTTGATTTCGTGTTTGACACGCAGTTTGTTTTCAGAAAGCTTCTTGACGCCATTGCTAAGCCTATGACCATAGAGAGCATTGACAAGCTCAAAAACAGCTTCCCTGAAAATGCCTTTCTCACAGCCCTTGGCTGCACATTTCTTGACAATGGTGCTGAAATGTATGTTGAGAAAAACACCACTCTTGCAGACACACTTGCAGGTCTGACCCTTTCAAAGCAGACGGATATAGAAAACGCAGATTATATTTTTCTTACCTCAGAGCTTAACTATGAAACTATCAAAACGATCTTTGAAAAGGCTAAAAAAGGCACTCTGCCTGACCCTCACAAGTCTGCAACTATCATAATAAGCTGTCACAGCTTTGAGGGAAACGAAGATATCACAGTTGTGTCCCCTGGAATAAAGGGTGCTTACAATGGTAAAACGAGCAAGTATATAAAGACCATTCTTGAAATAAAACAGCAGCTTGCCTGCGAATATCCATGCGGCATAGACCTGTTTTTCATAAGCGATAAGGGCGATATTTTCGCTTATCCACGGCTTGCAAGACTTACAAAGGAGGAAAAATAAATGGCTTATGTTGCTGTAAAGGGCGGAGAAAAGGCGATTGAACAATCCCTCAAGCTCCTTGACATTTTCCACAGCTGTTCAAAGAGCATTCCTATTGAAGATATAAAAAAGAACTTTCCGCTTCTTATTGACAAGATAATGAGCGAAGCAGGACTTTATGCTCCTGACTACACTGCTCTCGCATTGAAGCAGAGCAAGGGCAGCATTGAAGAGTCTGTTTTTCTGCTGAGAGCTTACCGCAGCACGTTGAAAAGAGATTACTATTCAAGTGTGTGCGACTGCAAGGATATGAGGATTATCCGCCGTATCTCGGCGGCATTTAAGGACGTTCCAGGCGGACAGATACTCGGTCCTACATTTGACTATACCCACAGACTTTTGAATTTTGACCTGCTCACAAAGAACAGGATAAAAAAGCCTGTTACAGGCGATGTTGGCGCAGAAGATATCTACTGCGGCAGAATAGACGATATCCTTTACAAAGACGGCGTGCTTGATAAGCCTGAGGAGGATAACACAGAGCCTTTTGATGTAACAAGCAATTTGCTTACATATCCTGCACCAAGAAGCGCAAGATTACAAACGCTCACAAGAAGCGAAGAGGGTTTCCTAGAGGGCGTTGCATACAGTGCAATGAGAGGTTACGGCGCT
Organism: uncultured Ruminococcus sp.; assembly: GCA_937898375.1. GTDB lineage: Bacteria > Bacillota > Clostridia > Oscillospirales > Ruminococcaceae > Hominimerdicola. The sequence goes on along the minus strand of CALEJX010000490.1, from coordinate 5,930 downwards.
GTTCACCCAACTGTCAGCGAGCTTAGAAGCGGATATGTTGCAGTGAAGATACCGCACCCTATCATCGAGGGCGAGTTCATCACAGTTGGCGAGATAATGGTAACAGAAGTTGAAGCACTTTGGCCTAGCCACACAGAATCAGAGGACGGCGACGATGAAAACTTCTCACTTTCAGGTGGTTACGGCTGCGTTCTTGGAAGAAACGAAACGAAGTGCATTGCAATGTCCATATGTGACGCAAGCCTTAACACCACAGGTCCTACTCCGTCGCAGGACGAAGAATTTGTGCTTACACACGGCGATTGTCTTGAAATGCAGGGCTTCCTGTCACACCTTAAGCTTCCGCACTATGTAACTTTCCAGTCAAAGCTGGACAGAGTAAGAGCCACAAAGGAGGAGAAATAATATGGAACGCCGTGATTACAACTTTGGTTTTCTTGACGAGAACTCAAAGCGTGAAATAAGAAGATGTTTGCTCAAAGCCGTGGCTATCCCTGGATATCAGGTGCCTTTCGGAAGCCGTGAGCTGCCTATCGGACGAGGCTGGGGCACAGGCGGAATACAGGTGACGCTTTCTATCATAGGAAAAGAGGACGTACTCAAGGTCATTGACCAAGGAAGCGACGACAGCGTAAATGCAGTGAACATCAAGAAACTTGTTAAGTCCTGCACAAATGTTGAGATAACAACAGACTCAGAGGAAGCGACTATCATTCAGACACGTCACCGTATCCCTGAAACGCCTATGAGGGGCGACCAGATACTTGTGCTTCAAGTGCCGACCCCTGAGCCGCTGAGAGTTGTTGAGCCAAGAGAGTCGGTAACAAAGCAGATGCATGCTGAAACAGAATACAGCACAATGTGGCTTACCCTTTATGAGGATATCATCAAGTGCGGAAAGATAGGCATAAGCTCAGAATATCCTGTATTCGTTGAAAACAGATATGTAATGAATCCTAGCCCTATTCCAAGATATGACACTCCAAAGCTCAACGACAGCGAAACTCTTTATCTTTTCGGTGCAGGACGTGAAAAGAAGATCTATGCTATCCCGCCGCACACAAAGGTAATACCGCTGGAGTTTGAGGACGTGCCGTTTGAAACTGAGGACTTTTCAGGAAAGAAGTGTCACCTTTGCGGTGCTGAAAATGTTTATCTTGACGAGATAACAGATGAGAACGGAAACACCTATTATGAGTGCAGCGACACAGGTTTCTGTGCAAAAAGGAGGGCTGAAAATGCAAAGCATTAACAATATAAACGAGCCGACAGGCACAGAAAAGCCTATACTTAACGTCAAGGGGCTGACCGTCCGCTACGGCAAGGGCTGTCCGCACTGCATGAACGGCGGCGAGCTTAACAAAAACACCTGCCCAAAGTGCCACACTGTATGGGCAGCAAACGGCGTTGATATCGAGCTTTACAAAGGCGAGATACTCGGTATCGTGGGCGAGTCAGGCTCAGGCAAATCAACGCTTATGAAAAGCATATATTTTGACTTCCCTGTTACTGAGGGCGAAGCTTACATATCAAGTTACATGGACGGCAAAAAGAACATTTTTGACGTAAACTTACAGCAGAAAAAGTTTATCCGCAACAACATCATGGGCATGGTATATCAAAACCCTGTGCTTGGTCTAAGAATGGATTACTCCGCCGCAGGAAACATTGCTGAAAAGCTTATTGCCGCAGGAGGAAGAAACTTTGGCAAAATGACAGAGCGTGCAAAGGGTCTGCTTGATTCTGTTGAAATACTTGAAGAGCGTATGAAAGAGCCGCCAAAGAATTTCAGCGGCGGTATGCAGCAGAGAGTGCAGATATCAAAAGCCCTTGCAAACAATCCTGAGGTGCTGCTTCTTGACGAGGTAACAACAGGTCTTGACCTTTCAGTTCAGGCAAAAGTTCTCGACCTTATCAGAATGATAAGACAGGAGTTTGGCGTATCCATTCTGCTGGTATCTCACGACCTTGCAGTAATAAGAATGTTGGCAGACAGAACGGTGGTAATGCTTGACGGCAAGGTCATAGAGCGAGGTCTGACAGATCAGATACTTGACGACCCTCAGCACCCTTACACTCAGCAGCTCGTTCACTCGCTTTTGTAAAGGAGATCAAAATGAAAATATTCACAAACGCAAATATAGTTACCCCTGACGAGATACTAGAAAACCACTGTCTTGCTGTGGAAAACGGCAGGATAGCGAAAATAGGCAGGGATATCAGCACAGAGGGTGCAGAGGTAATAGACTGCCATGGGGGATATCTTATGCCGGGCATAATCGACATACACTCTGACATGATAGAAAATCTTCTTCAGCCACGCTCAACTGCCATGATGAGCTTTCAGCTTGGACTTGACGAAGCCGAAAAGCAGCTTTGCGCCTGCGGTATCACAACTATCTACCACTCCGTTTCAATGTACAAAGAGGGTACATGGGACAGCCGTGAGATACGCTCGGCAAAGTCTGTGAAAAAACTTTCTGAACTTATCAAGAAAAAGAAAACAGGCTCTCACCTTATCCACAACAAATATCATCTGAGATATGAGCTTGACAACATAAAGTGCTATGACAATGTTTTAGAGCTTATGGATAACGGCAATGTTGACCTGCTTTCTATCATGGATCACCGCCCAGGGCAGGGTCAGTATAAGGACCTTTCTATCTACCGCAGACATCTGCCAAATCAGGGACGTGACCTTTCGGACGAGGAGTTTGCTCAGCTTGTTGAGCGTGAGCAAACAAAGCCTATGATAGAGGGAGAAAAGCTCACCGACCTTGTGAAGAAAGCAAAGTCCCTTGATATTCCTGTATCGAGCCATGATGATGACAGCAGCGAGTGCATACAGCGTGATATCAAGCTGGGCGTTGACATAAGCGAGTTTCCTATCACCCTTGAGGTGGCAAAAGAAGCAAAGTCGGCAGGCATAGCTGCTCTGCTAGGTGCGCCAAACATTCTTCTCGGGGGAAGCCATTCGGGAAATCTCTCCGCCGAAGTCGCAGTAAAAGAGGGCTGTGGTGATATTCTTTGCAGTGACTATTATCCGCAAGCACTTTTGAGAGCGGTATTTTACCTTGCAAACAAGGGCGTACTTTCTCTGCCGCAGGCTGTAAAGCTTGTTTCTCTCAACCCTGCAAAGGCTGTGAAAATAAGCAATGAAACAGGTTCTCTTGAAGTGGGCAAAACAGCCGATATGCTTATTATAGAAAAAGACATGGAGGGTCAGCCTGCTCTTAAAGGCGTTTACGTTGACGGCGTGGCGGCTATGACCATGAATTATTCGGAGGTACAAAAATGAGCGAACCGATACTTACTATAAAAAATCTATCAAAAAACTTCTTTCTTCACGAGCAGGGCAAGGAGATAAAAAGCTGTCACGATATCTCGTTCACCCTTGACAAGGGCGGCTTCATCGGTATCGTGGGCACGTCAGGCGCAGGAAAATCCACTGTGCTTAGATGTATCTACCGCACCTATCTGCTCACATCAGGAGAGGTCATTTACAACTCACTTTGCTATGGAGATATCGATCTTGCAAAGGCTGACGACAGGCAGATGATCTATCTGCGCAAGGCTGAGATAGGCTATGTTTCGCAGTTTCTTTCTATCCTGCCAAGAACTACCGCAAAACAGCACGTCATTGACGCCGCTTTGGAGGCCGGTTTCTCACAGGAGGAAGCCGAGCGGCGTGCAGTGGAAATGCTTGAATATTTCCGCCTGCGCCCAGACCTTTGGGAGCTTTATCCTGCCACATTCTCAGGCGGAGAAAAGCTGAGACTTAATCTTGCCCACGCCATGGTAAAAGCTCCAAGGCTTCTGCTTCTTGACGAGCCGACCGCCAGCCTTGACCCTGACACAAAGCTTCTCGTTCGTGACCTGCTTTTGAAGCTGAAAAACGAGGGTGCGTCAATGCTTGGCATTTTCCATGACCTTGAATTTATGGACGGCTTGTGCGACAAAGTATACAATCTTTCAAAAGGCAGTTTCGTTTAATGGGAGGCGGTTTTATGAAAGCGGATCTTCACGTTCATTCAACAGTATCAGACGGAAGCTTCACAAGACATGAGATAATCACCCTTGCAAAGGAAAAAGGTCTTACACACATTGCTTTCAGCGACCATGACTGCACTGTTGACTTTGACAAGGTATCGACACTTGACAAGGATATAAAGATAATTCCTGCTATTGAGATATCGGCATATGACTTTGAACGCTGCAAAAAGGTACACGTTCTGGGCTACGGCTACACGAACGCTGTGCCGCTTGAACAGCTTTGCCGACCCACCCTTGAAAAACGCAACGAAAATTGTCTGAAACAAATAGAGATACTCGCAGAAATGAGATATGATATCTCAGCAGAAAAGGTGCAGAAATATTCCAATACCTGCATTTACAAACAGCATATTCTTAAATATCTCTATGACACAAAGCAATCTGACGAGCTTTTCGGCAAGATATATCTTGAAATATTCAAAAACGGCGGCAGATGTGATTTTGACATCAAGTATGTTGATTGCCGTGACGCCGTGAAAGCCATAAAAGAAGCAGGCGGACTTGCGGTGCTTGCTCATGCAGGTCAGCAGGAAAATTACAGCACGGTTCCAAAGCTTTGCAACTGCGGTCTTGACGGCATAGAACTTTTCCACCCCTCAAATGGTGCAAAGGCTATGGGCATCATAAAAGAGCTTGCAGCTGAACACAAGCTGTTTTTCACAGGCGGCAGCGATTTTCACGGACTTTACGAGCGTGACGGCAAGGATCTGGGCGATTTTACGTCTCCTGAAAACCCTGTAATCAGCGGCGCAATGTAAAACAAATTTTATGTGCATTTTACCGCCCCTTGCTTACAACTTTTCAATCGGGTGATATAATAATTCTCGTGACAAAACAACAGATTTGATTTAGTAAGGAGAAATTTGAATGAAAAAGATCATCGCAATGACAGTAGCAATCCTCATGTGTGCAGCTTGTGCAAGCTGCGGAGTTACTTCCACCGAAAGCGGTGCGGCAAAAACTTCTGGACAGACAGCAAGTGGCGCTTCCACAAGTCTTGACGAAAAGACCCTCAACGTATACACAGCCCTCGAGGATGAACAGGTATCAGCTTACCTCACATCATTTCAGGAAGCTCACCCTGACGTTAAAATAAACATCACAAGAGATTCCACAGGAATAATCACAGCAAAGCTCCTTGCAGAAAAGGACAATCCGCAGGCAGACGTTGTTTGGGGTCTTTCAGCCGCAAGCTTGCTTGAGCTTAAGAGCGCAGATATGATCGAGCCTTACAAGCCTGAGGGCTTTGACAAGATACTTGACGAGTTCAAGGACACAGCTTCTGATGTGCCTTACTGGACAGGTATCGACGCTTGGGAGACGGCTTTCCTTGTAAACACTGACGTGCTTGCGGAAAACGGCGTAACAGATATCCCACAAAGCTATGAAGATCTTCTCAAGCCTGAATACAAGGGACTTATCGCAATGTCCGACCCTGCTTCATCAGGCACAGGTCTGCTGACAGTAAACGGCGTGCTTTCACTCTACGGCGAGGAAGCAGGCTGGAAATACCTTGACGATCTTGACAAGAATGTTGCAGTATATCTCCACTCAGGCTCAGCTCCTGCAAAGGGTGCCGCCGCAGGCGAATACGGAATAGGCGTTTCATTCGGTTACAGATGTATCAAGTCTGCCGCTGACCTTGGTGACAAGGGCGTTGTAGTATTCCCGTCCGAGGGCTCAGGCTGGGACGTTGAAGCAAACTGCCTTATCAAAAAGTCTGAGGGTGAAAAGGATATCGCAAAGGCATTCCTCGATTGGGCTATCACAGACGATATGATGAAGCTTTACGGCGAGAACTACCCTATCGTTGCAACAGGCACAGGCGATCAGATCCCTGAGGGCTATACAAAGAACCCTGTAGATCAGCTTATCAA
>CALEJX010000489.1 GCA_937898375.1 uncultured Ruminococcus sp. | reverse complement strand
TCACCGGCAAGAACATCACGCAGAGCATTACTGTTAAATACAACGGCAAAACGCTGAAAAATGGCACTGACTGCACAGTTTCATACTCAAATAACAAGAATGTAGGCACTGCTACAGTAAAAATCGCAGGAAAAGGCTCTTACACAGGCACTATCACAAAGACCTTCAAGATAAATCCCGCCAAGCAAGAGATACAGAAGCTCACGGCTAAGAGCAAGGCGTTCTTTGTGGATTGGGCACAGAAAGGCTCGGCTACAGGTTACGAAATTCAGTATGCAACGAACTCTAAGTTCACAAGTGCAAAGAAAGTTACCATAACAAACAACAAGACCGACAAGACCACTGTTTCAAAGCTCTCGGGCAAAAAGAAATACTACGTTCGTGTCCGCTCTTATACTAATGTAAAGGGTACAAAGTATTATGGCGCTTGGTCGAGCGTAAAGAATGTGACGGCCAAGAAATAATTGGATATGAAAAGAGCGTATCGCAGGGGGTTGTGGTACGCTCTTTTTTTTGCACAAAAAACCACCCACAGCCAAATCAGCCGTGGGTGGTCGATATTATCCTATAAAATTAACTTTCACACTATCCCTTATTTGCCCAGCGCAATCTTGCCCATTGCGTCTGCCTGCATGATAGCGTCATAAAGCTCGATAGGCTGTACGTCGCCTGCAAGATTGTGGATAGTCTCGCCTGGGATACAAGCGTTCTTTGCGATAGTCTCTACCTGCTCAGATGTCGTTACACCTATCTCTTCAAGTGTAACAGGAAGTCCGACCTCAAGGCAGAAGTTCTGTACCTCTTCAAACTCTTCCTTTGGCGCACCCTCAAGTACAAGCTGTACCAGTGTGCCGAGTGCTACGCAGCAGCCGTGGTCTGCGTGCTTGATGCCCAAAGATGTTACACCATTGTAGAATGAGTGCGCAGCCGCACAGTTTACGTTGTCTGCGCCAACGCCTGAAAGATATACGTTAGCCTCGCAGATAGCTTCAAGGGCAGGCGTAACTGCGTGTACCTTGCAAGCCTCAACTGCCTGTTTGCCGTATGTTTTCAGCGTATCATAGCAAAGTCTTGCAAGCGCCTGTCCTGCTCTCGTGATACCTGTGCCTTCAAGGCTTGCGGACTCTGTTCTTATGGAAGCTCTGCCCTCAAAGTATGTGCCAAGTGCGTCGCCCATGCCTGCAATAAGGAACTTTACAGGTGCGTTTGCGATAACTGTTGTGTCTACCATTACTGCGTCTGGATTGGTAGGGTAGAAAAGATATTTGTCAAAGCTGTGGTCATCATTGTATATTACTGACAGACCTGTGCAAGGTGCGTCTGTTGCCGCAACTGTCGGCACGATAACAATGTGCTTGCCTGTATAGTATGCTGTAGCCTTTGCGGTGTCTACTGCGCTTCCGCCGCCCACTGCAACTACTGTGTCGATATTGTCAGCCTTTACTATCTCTTCCATTTTGGCTATCTCACTCTTGCTTGATATGCCGCCGAATATCTCGTAACGTCTATAATCATCAAGCTCGCCAAAGCTTTTCTCTATCTTGTCATGACAGGCTTTGTAGCCGCTGTTTGAACATACAAACAGCCACCTTTTGCCCATATAGCCCATTTCTTCATGAAACTTAAGTGTAGCGTCTCTTCCCTGAACATATTTGAGCGGCTCACGCATTGCTCTGAGTCTTCCCATCATAATGAATTACCTCCAATTTGTTTGTTTATTTACTTTATACGGAACTCTCTCCGTATTTTCAACTAGATTATAGCACTTTGCACAAGAGATACAAGAAACATTTTATTAATAATATGTGAATTATTTGTTATGACAAGTTTTGAAAAATAGTTGCTTAATATACATAAATATAGTATAATGAATATTAAGACAGTATGCGTCATAAGGCTGTGTATTTTTCATAGGCTGTGCAGTGCTTTTTTGTGCAGATATACAAAAACGTGACTTTATGATAACCAAACGTGGATAACTGCAACTAAGTATATGAAAGGACAAAACAAGACCGCATGAAACGGAGATAAAAATGAAAAATGCAAGGCTTGGAGAAGTTATCGCCTTTGTCTTAAAGTATATGGACGAGGAAACTCGCCAGACCTATGAGGAGACAAAGGAACAGATGAAAAGATTGATACGCAAACTTGTCTTGGAGGGATATGTGAATGAACAAAAATGAATTGAGAGCCATTGTAGAAAAGGCTCAAAATGGCGAAAAAACGGCTTTTGAGAAGCTGTATAAAGAGTTTCACGATAAGCTTTATTTCTTTGTGCTGAAAAATGTGGGTGATAAGCATACCGCAGAGGATATCACCGAGGACAGCTTTTTGGCTTCAATGGAGGGGATAGGGTCGCTGAAAGAGCCTGAGCATTATGAAACATGGCTTCACTCTATCGCTTTCAACAAGTGCAGAATGTATTTCAGACAAAAGGGCAGAGAGGATAACATAAGCCTTGATGACGAAAACGTCAGCGAGGATATCCATGCGGACGATACTGTTATGCTTCCTGAGGACTATGCCGACAGCAAGGAGCTGAAGCGCAGTCTGAAAAAGGTCATAGAGGGGCTGAAGCCTGAACAGAGGTCGGCGGTGATACTTTATTATTATGACGGAATGTCACTGAAAAAAGTCTCCGAGATATTGGAGATAAGCGAGAACGCCGCAAAGCAGAAGCTTTTTAAGGCGAGGGCAAAGATAAAGAAAGAGATAGAGCGTATCTTTGAGGGCGGCGCACTTGCGGCTGTGCCTGTGAGCGCAATGATGAGAGCGGCTCTGCCGAAAAAGTATGCAATGACAGCGGCTTCACCTGTTACGGCAGTGAAAACTTCTTCCGCTGCTATAAAGATAGTGGGAACTGCGGCAGCTGTGGTGGTGGCGGTCAGCATACCTGTGGCTCTCCGTGGAGTGAACAACAACGGCTTTGGCGTTCATGATGACAGCAGTGTTTCAGACAGCTTCAATGACAACAGCCTTGACCTTTCTGACAGCAGTATTGTGGACGCTTCATCAGAAAAGATATCCGACAGCAGTGTGTCAAAGGCTGAAACAGACAGCATACCCGAGCCCTCAAGTCAGCCCGAAAAGGTAACAGACGCCGCCGTGACAACTGCGCCTGCCCCTGTGCAAACTGATACTCCTGTTACAGATACGCAAGGCGAAAATACAAACACTGTCCTTCCAAGCGCAGATCACCCAGCCGAGGAGTTGTTCTCCAATACAGTGGGGGATATGCTCAAAATGTCAGACAACAACTATGAGCTTGTCTATCCAACATTCGTTCAGAATGGTTATGATTCCATGTATCAGTGTTCGGCTTTTCCGCAGTATCACTTTGGCAGGGCGGCTTTAAATACCGAAACCGGCAAGGGCTATGTTGACGAGAGCCTGCCTGTCACAAGGGTGGAGCTTTACAACGGGGCATATGTAACAAAGGATATCTATGTGGGTATGACATACAACGAACTTTGCAATGCTCTTGGAGAAAAGCCCCTGATGTATCTTTCAAACACAGACAGAGACCGCATAGTATCTGCGACAATAAACGGTAGAACATGGTGGTTCGGCTTTGACCTCACTGACGAACAGCTTGATGAAACATACAAAAGAATGCAGGCTCAGACAGACAGCGAAACTTTTGAACTTGATCCATATCAATACGGCGTTGACATCTCAGACATTGATCCTGTGACCAATGTGGCGGTGTGCGATATAAGCGACAATTAAGGACAGCAAAACGGATATACTATATATAATAGAAAAGGCGGAGGCTCTTTGGGAGCTTTCCGCCTTTTTTATATGTTCAGCATTACAGAAGCGTAAAACATTCCGTCGCCGTATTCAAATTTCGTCACGCCGCTGTATTTGGCGGCAATGCTTTTAACTGACTCTGTGCCAATGCCTTTGCCCTCGTGCTTGGTGGATAGAAAGCCGCCCTCTGAATCTGTGAGGGGAGCGCCTGTGAAAGTGTTGTCCACCGCCACGCAAATGGAATAGCTGTCCGCCTTTGCCCATATCATTATTTTCTTCTTCGTGGAATCATCAGCCATACAGCCGTGGAGAGCGTTCTCAATAAGATTTCCAAAAAGCACCGAAAGGTCGGTGACATCTATCTTTATATCCTCTGGGATATCTGCGTTCACGGTGTATTCTATGCCGCTGTTTTCAGCCTGCTGTGCGAAATATGCCAGCAGTGCGCTCACAGAAGTGTTCTTGCAGTAAATGCGGTCTGAAACGTTGGGAAGTGCGTTGCTGAACGAGCCAAGATATTCCGTCAGTTTATCATATTCTCCCTTTTTCAGAAGTTCCTGCATAAGTGCAAGATGATGCCTTGCGTCATGCTTATATCGCCTTGCTTCCGTTATCTTGTCCTGCAAATAAGCGTATTGCAGGCTTTGCATTTCAAGAAGGTGGTTATTTTCCTGCAGCCGCAGATTTTTCTGCTGTTCGATCAAAAGCCGTGTCACAATATAATACACTAGGAACGCTCCTGCGTTTATAAAGAAAAGGGCTATGGTGTTCTTTGGCTCAAGGGCAAGTTCCAAACTGCTTTTTGTGGAGTTGCCGTAAAGAGTATAGTACCATATTATATAGAACGTGAACGGGATAAGCCACAGATAGCGCCACTCGATACCCGACGGCTCTTTTTCCACCGCAGGGGTATAGACCTTTTTCATATAAAAGAAAAGGGGAATCCATACCAACATTTCTACAACGAGCATACAAAGTGAAAACGACCAGCGGTATGACTGGCGGGCAAGGGAGGGAAACAGCAGTCCCTCCAGACACTTTGAGGATGTTACGATAAAATTTGCATTGTTTGACAGCAAAAGAAGCGTAAAGCCTGTTTTGCCTACCTTAACTTTTACTGCGAAAAAGTAAAACGCCGCATAGATAAGTGTGCTGACTGCGCTTAATAGGCCTGCGCTGGTGCTGAAAAACGCCGCCTGCCAGCCTAAGAATATTTGAAGTAGGGAAAGCGCCACCACAAGTCCCGCAGTAGCCGTTTTTGAAAAGCGAAGCCTGTGCCTAAACGGATAAAGCGCAAGCACCATAAGGGGCAGGAAGTTCAGCAGGGAATATATGCCCACCTCTGCAAGGCGGTATAAAGGCGGCATTATTGCTCACCGCCTTTTCGCAGATTGCCGAAGCGGAACTGAGCGAACGCCTCCAATATCTCTTTGGATTTTCGGCGGCTTATGGGGATATGTGTGCCGTCGCTCATTATAAAAAGGTCGCTTTTGTGCTGA
>CALEJX010000488.1 GCA_937898375.1 uncultured Ruminococcus sp. | reverse complement strand
ATGCTTGTATCAAAATAAAAAGAGCCGACGAAATGCTTCATTCTGTCGGGCTACAATCGCCCCTAGAGAACACATCCGCCGGCTCTGATAACAGTATAGCCCATTTAGAGAGAAATGTCAAGACCCATAGTGAAAACCTTGACAATTTTTCAAAAATCGGATATAATAATACCAGCAGCAGGAAACCTGTTGAGCAGACAGCGAGGGCTGTCGAACGACCTGACGAAGCTTTATAGTCGTAGCAGATCGTCAAGTGATGAAGTGGCTGTTTATTCGAGTGAGTACGCCATGGAGCTTATTTGAAGGTTGCATATCAGCCTTGACTCGAATAGACTAATAAGTTGAAAGAAAAATGTGACTAATAGGACTTGTGTTTTGGCACAGGTCTTTTTTAGTGTCTGGGCTTGACATTTGCCACAGAATTGATTATAATAGTGTTGAGAAAAGTTATCCGTAGCTTTTCTTAGTGCGGCTGACACTTGAGGGACGCATTAGAAATAATGACGTGTATCCGAAACTCTGAAGCTCACTGCTGCTTGTAAGTATAGTATGCACTGTGCAAGGGCAAAACGCTCTCTGCATGAAAGTTGGTCGACCAGAGCGACTATAAAAATCAGCCTTATCACGAATAAAACCGCCCTGAATTATCAGAGCGTTTTTTTGATATGTGCTTGACATTGTAGGCAAGATAAGCTATAATAATGTCAGCAACGAAACGTTGTCAGAAAACAGGAGTTTTCGGTCAGAGCTGACGTAAACTTTATAGTCGTGGCAGTTCTGTGAAGCGATGATACCAAGGGGCGTGCCAAGAGCGCTGTTTGGTTGAGCTTTCGGGAGGGGTTGCACAGTGAAACCTCGACTTGGCTAGGCGTTTGCCGAAAGAAAATGTGAATAATAAGACGCTGTCTTTTTGGGCAGCGTCTTTTTGTTTTTGCTTATTAGATTTTTAGTAGAAAAATCCCAAAGCCGTGTCCCCTAACCAATCGCCAATGCTTTCAAATAGGTCAGCCGCCGCACTGCTTAGATAGAACATCATGCTGAACGCCATAGATATGAGCCACAAAAAGCCTATCAATACACCGCCTTGTAAGCCTGTAAGAGAGCCATTCTTAATGCTTCTGACAAGTACGATAGTACCTCCAATAGCCACCAGTACAAATGCGCTTCCAAGTATGTATTGCAAAGCGACCAAGACCTCAGAAATAAAGTTCAGAATAAACGCAAGCAAGTATAAAATACCCTTTAGTATAAAAGCGATTATCAGAAAAACTATCTTGAACGGCAATAAAAGTATCGACATTTTTCTCCCCCCTGCATAACTGTCATGTTGTTTTTGTAACTTATCTTCAATATTCTATCATAAAATGCCTTGCAAGTCAATCTCAGCGGAGCAAAATTTCCACTAATTTACCTCACCCCTAAACACGTTTTGTTCATAAAACTTTATGCTATCCCACCAAAACCGCACTCCCGAATTTGTGCAAACAAATGATTTATATTTTAATTTGGCAACAATTCTGCAATTGTTGCATTTTTTATGCAACAAAAGGTGTGTTTTTCGTGTATAAGTAGAAAGCGTTTTGATACTTGCGGGCACGTACAAGTCCTGCGACTTGGTGAAACCGAGGTGAGTTTCTGGAACAGGCTGTAGAGTACTTGTGTCAAAATGTGGTTGTGCATTGGATATTTTGTGTATACAAAACCAAGGGCATTATACCCAATGTTGCACCCCGAACGTAACTTGAAAATTGAATATAGATTGCAAATTATCTCTCAAATTCTGATGACCCCACATACTGCGGTAGGGGCGAACAGTGTTCGCCCGTCTTGTCGCCCGATAAATCTGCGATAAACAAAAACAGGAACGAACAAAGTCCGTCCCTGCCTGTGTTATTTTTGGTATGCCAGCATGATCATATCTCGCTGTTATCGTAGCACTCAAACACCTTTTCAGCGTGTGCCTTGTCAGCGTCGCTCTGCTTTGTGATAAGGCTAACGATAGGCACAAGAACAAGTCCGAAAAGCATTGCAAATGCGCCTGCGTTGATAGGCGAGGCAAGGTTTATGCCCCAAAGAGTGCCTGTGTGACCTGCAAGGGTGTAGTATGCCATATGTACAACTGTTATGCCTACTCCTGCGATAAAGCTTGTCATGCAAGCCGCCTTTGTTACGCCTTTCCAGAAAAGTCCATACATAAACGGCGCAAGGAATGCTCCTGCAAGTGCGCCCCACGAGATAGACATGAGCGTTGAAATAACTGTCTGCGGATTTTCAAGGGTGATTATCGCAAGAATTACTGAGATGATAAGAAATACGGCAATGAAAATTCGCATTGTGATAAGCTGTTTTTTCTCGTCCATTTTTTCTTTCATGATAGGCTTGATAAGGTCGATAGTCAAAGTGGAGCTTGATGTAAGCACCAGCGATGAAAGAGTTGACATTGAAGCCGAAAGCACAAGGACGATAACAAGTCCGAACAGCAGGGAAGGAAGTTTCTCCATCATGGTCGGGACTATTCCGTCAAAGCCGCCCTCTGGAAGTCCGTCAACGCTGTTTACAAAAAGTCTGCCGAAACCGCCAAGGAAGTAACAGCCGCCTGCTACCACTACTGCAAAGAATGTGGATACGATAGTGCCTGTTTTGATAGCCTTGTCATCTTTTATGGCATAGAATTTCTGCACCATTTGCGGAAGTCCCCATGTGCCGAGAGAGGTAAGGATAACAACGCCTGCAAGGTTTATAGGGTCAGGACCGAAAAGCGAAGCGTATGCGCCCTTTTCGCCATTTGCGTTAGGGATATCACCAAGCAGGTCAAGTGAACTGCCAAGACCGCCGTTTTCACCAAGCACTGCAAGCACTACCGCCGCAATGCCCACGAGCATTACGATGCCCTGAATAAAATCGTTCAGCGCTGTAGCCTTGTAGCCGCCCATGATAACATACACCGCAGTGAAAACTGCCATGCCGATTATACAATATTTGTATGGTATGCCGAACCCCTTTTCAAAAAGTCTTGACAAGCCGTTATAAACTGACGCTGTGTAAGGGATAAGGAACACGAACACGATAAGCGCCGAAACTATCTTCAAAGGCTTGCTGTTGTATCTCTTTTCAAAATACTCAGGCATGGTCTTTGCCTCAAGGTGCTTTGACATTATCCTTGTACGCCTGCCTAAAACTTTCCATGCAAGCCATGAGCCTATAACGGCGTTTCCGATTCCTACCCAAGTTGAAGCCACGCCGTAATTCCAACCGAATTTTCCTGCGTAGCCTACAAAAATTACTGCCGAGAAGTATGAAGTTCCATATGCGAAAGCTGTAAACCACGCTCCAAGACCTCGTCCTCCAAGCACAAAATCATTGACGCTTGCTGATTTTCTGCGGTAATAAACACCTATGCCTATCATAAGGGCAAGGTATAATACCAATACTATCCACCTTGCTGTCAATCCAATACACTCCTTTCACTTCATGTGTCGCTTTAAAGCTTTTATGCTTTTGCGTTTTTACTTGCTAAAGTACAATGATAATATTATAGTACAAAGCGGAATGTTTGTCAATACGGAACGGCATAAAAAAAGCCGCCGCAAAGGGAGATTTTGCGGTAGCTTTTTTGGTGAAAATCACGAAGTTTACCTGTGAAAACATTATCGTTCGTCATGTCGGTCGCTTTCGCCTGCGGTGATACAAAGGCACATTGTCACAACGCCCACAAAACCGCCCACCAGCGTTCCTGCAAAAAATTCAAGCATAAAAACACCTCCTGTGGGTAGTGTGGGCATTTGGTGAGAATGTTATGCAGATAAAAGGGAGCATAGAAAGTTTCAGTATACGATTTTCACAATAAGAGCCATGACAGCGAGGAAAGCTATATTTGCGGCTGTGAAATATGCGAAATATCTGCCTTTGACCTCAGGGTGACTGCGGCATATCTGCTTGTAGGATATAAGGCTTGCCATAGAGGCGATAAGAGTGCCAAGACCGCCTATATTCGTACCTATTATAAGGGCATTCAGCTTGTTAGTAAACCCTGAAAGGAGTATAGCGCATGGAACGTTGCTTATTATCTGACTTGCGGCAACGGCAATAAAAAGCTCGTGACCGTTTATTATGCTGCTGAGTGCGCTGCGAAAAATCTCTACTCTGCCCATATTTCCGATAAAAATGAAAAATCCGCAGAATGTAAGAAGCAGTGAGTAATCGATGGTTTTAAGCACCTTTCTGTCAGCTATGGCAGAGAAAACAAGTGCGCAGAGGGCTGTTAGCTGCCATGGGACAAGCCTTGCAACTGTGAGCAGGCAAAGGAAGAAAAGCAGGACATATACTGAAAGCTTTGTTTTGTCTTTTGTCGAATATGTATAGATGTTCTCAGCATTTATATTTGTTTTGACAGACAGCTTTCCTGACTTTTTACACACTGCAAGCGTCCACAGAAAAAGCATTGCTCCTGCGGCAATAGTAAAGGGAAGCATTAGTACAAGAAAATCTCCAAGCTTCATATCTGATACACCAAAAAGGTATAAATTCTGAGGATTTCCTATAGGCGTGAGCATACTGCCAAGATTTGCGGCGATTGTCTGCAGGACGATAATGGGTATGAGAAGCTTGTTGCCTGTTTCTCCGAGAGTTGAAAGGGCTGAGAGAGTGAGGGGTACGAATGTGAGTAGCGAAACGTCATTTGTTATGAACATACTTGAAAAGAAGCAAAGTCCTACAAGCACTATGGAAAGCTTAAATGCGGTATTGACCTTGTTTATGATAAATTTTGCACTGCGTTCAAAAATGCCGAGCTTTTTGCAGCCTTCAGTTACTGTCATAAGGGAGAATAGAAGTCCAAGTGTTCGGAAGTCGATATAGCTTGCATACTCTTTGTCGGGTGTAACGAAAAATGCAGATATAACTGCTAAGAGCATTGCCGCTGTAAGGACAGTTTCTCTTTTTGCAAAGGCGACGGCTTTGTTTATGTATTTCATGTTATCATTCCTGTCATTATGTTGTATACTAAGATTATATCACGAAAATGGTTTTATTACAATATTTAAGGAATAAAGTAAATTACCTCTTGACAAGATTAAATAACAGTGTTATAATAACAATGTTATAATAACGTTGTTATTTCAGCCTGTCGAAAAACGCTCAAATAACGGGCGAACGCTGTTCGCCCCTACATATAAACAGCGTATTTACGCCATTTGTAGGGGATCGGCTCAATTTCTGTTTCACAGAAATGCGACGTCCCACTTGTTTCGGACT
>CALEJX010000487.1 GCA_937898375.1 uncultured Ruminococcus sp. | reverse complement strand
TTGAAAACGGGCTGTCGCCAAGTGCGACCTCACCAGTGATATTTATGTTCAGGTCTTGTTCGCCCTCAACATATATGAGAGCATAACGCTCAGGCTTATCATTTTCTCCGTTTATACGTTTTCCTATGGTCGCCATATTGTAGCCAAGAAGCGTCAGGGTCTTGCTTTGTATATCGTATTCCCAGCCCTGTTTGCTCCATGTTCTATCAGACGTTACCTGTTCTTCGCCTATCCATATGCCATATTCTGTGACCGCAAATGTGTTCAAAGGCGTAATGGACGTTACCATACATAGAGTAAGCAGGATACATAATAATCGTTTTTTCATCTTGTTTCCCCCTCTTCATCATCTTTTGATAGTTTAAAATCGAATGTCATTTCCAGCATTGCAAACAGCTTATACATGACCTCAGTGGCTATCGCTCTTATATCCAGCGACCCGATAAAAGCAAGCACCTTTGCCTGCTCTTCTTCCGGAACTTTATATACTCGCATTGCCGCCGTCAGAAAACGTCTGAGCTTGTGGTCAAGTGGAAAATGGATATCGCATTTTCTTGCCATATAGTTGCGCATTATTCCTGATGTTCCGATATCCATTTCATAGAAATCGCTCTCGGTATAGCCCGGAAAATTCGAGCTGAATATCTGTTTAAGTTCCGCTGTAGTATGAACATAGATAAACTCAGCTGTTTCAGGCATAGTATAAGCTTCAATGTAGATCTCACGGAGATTTTCATTCAGCTCAGTGAGCGTAATCTGTATGGCAGTTTCCACCGCATAGGTGTATATCGGCGACATATTATCACCAACAATGTTCCTTGCCACTCCAAACTGTCCGCTGAACATCGTGCCCACAAGCTCCATTAGAATAGCGTCTTTGGTGGGAAATAAGTTCTGAAAACTTCCTCTTGCAACGCCAGCTTTTTTCACTATCTGTGTGATAGTTGTCTGTTTATACCCCTGTTCCAGAAACAGTTGGACGCATACAGTGAGTATCTTTTTTTTCGTTTCGATACCGTCTTTTCTTGTAGAAATATATATCACCTCTTTTCGACATTTTTCTATAACTAATCTAAAATTAGTATATGTATTAGTTATAGCATATATAACACAAATTGTCAAGCAGTAAAAAGGTCATAAGCGAAATTTTACAATGGGCAGTGATTTTTGACATCGCTTTTTTGTTCTAATGATTTAAAGCAAAGCCCTTGTATTATTATAAAAAGTATGGTATAATCAAATTACGAATTTTTTTGTATATTTCTAAGGAGGAAATAATTATGAGTATGTATATCACTTGTCTTGACCTTGAGGGAGTTCTCGTTCCTGAGATATGGATAGCCTTTGCTGAGGCTACAGGTATCCCTGAGCTTAAGAGAACAACAAGAGACGAGCCTGACTATGATAAGCTTATGAAATATCGTATCAACATTCTAAAGGAACATGGTCTTGGTCTTAAGGAAATTCAGGACACTATCGCAACTATCGACCCAATGCCAGGCGCAAAGGAATTTCTTGACGAACTGAGAAGCTTCACACAGGTAATAATCATTAGCGATACTTTCTCACAGTTCGCAGGTCCTCTCATGAAGAAGCTTGGTTATCCTACTATCTTCTGCAATACTCTTGAAGTTGCTGACAACGGCGAGATCACAGGCTTCAAGATGAGATGTGAAAAGTCAAAGCTCACAACTGTAAAGGCTCTCCAGTCTATCGGTTTTGAAACTATCGCAAGCGGCGACAGCCACAACGACCTTGGCATGATACAGGCAAGCAAGGCAGGCTTCCTTTTCAGAAGCACAGACAGCATCAAGGCTGAATATCCTGAGCTTCCTGCTTATGAAACATATGACGAGCTTATGGCTGCAATAAAGGCTGCTATGGACTAATAGTTTTCAGACAGAGGAAAACATAGATGAAAAAGGTAATATCACTTATATTGGCAGTGGCTTTGTCGCTGTCTGCAGCAGCTTGCGGTCAAAGCGCTGACAGCAGCAGTGCCGACAAGTCAAGCTCTAAGGTAGAAAATAAGCCTGCTGTGGAAAGCTGTAAGATAGCTGATGATAAGTTCGATACATATGTGTCAAACACTTACGTTGCCACGGGAAACAATTTTGTGGTAAAGAAAGCTAATGAGGTAACATACAGAGCCTATTTTCCGCTGGAGGAATATGGCGAGCTTGAATACGCTTTCTATTTTTCAAACACTGTGGATTCTACATACAACGCTGACGGAAAGCAGGCTTTTGCAGGCAAAGAGGGCGGAGAGTATGAGATATCTTCGGCTTATATCTGTGACGGCGGAACAGGTCCTGAGGACGAGA
>CALEJX010000486.1 GCA_937898375.1 uncultured Ruminococcus sp. | reverse complement strand
AAACAAACAAAACTGCACTTGAAGAGCAAAAGACTTATCACACCGAGCAGAAGAAAAAGCTTGACGAGCTTTATGCACAAAGTCAGGCTGTTATCGACCAGCTTGAGGAAGATAAGGCGGCTTATGAAGCCAACAAGGAGCAGATAAACAAGGAGCAGGAGGACTTCGAGGCACAGCTTCAGAAGCTTTACAAAGAGCAGGAGCAGATCAAGAAAAAAGAGGAAGAAGAACGAAAGAAAAAAGAAGAGGAAGAGCGCAAGAAGCGAGAGGAAGAAGAACGCAAAAGACAGCAGCAACAACAGCAGCAGAATAACAGCAATGGCAATTCCTCATCTTCAAATGCAAACGGAAACACCTCTAACAGCGGTCAATCTTCCACTAACAACGGCGACTATAATTATACCGACAAGAGCCAGTTCACATGGCCTGTGCCGGGTTATTATCATATTTCCTACGGCGTGGGCTGGCGCTGGGGCGCTTATCACAAGGGTATCGACATTTGGTCCCCTGGAATAAGAGGCGCAAAGATATGCGCTGCGGCTGAGGGTACTGTAATACTCGTCAGCAACACCTGCACACACGATTATGGCAAGAACGGCTCATGTGGCTGCGGCGGCGGATATGGAAACTACTGCATAATCGACCACGGCAACGGCTACTGGACTCTTTATGGTCACTCACAGTATATGAGCGTAACACAGGGTCAGCACGTCAACAAAGGCGATGTTCTGGGTATTGTCGGCTCAACAGGATATTCAACGGGCGACCACCTGCACTTTGAGGTGCGCTTGAACGGCGTGGCACAGAACCCGTCAAATTATGTATAAAAAGGCAATGCCGAAAGGTCTTGCCACACAACCAAAGGAGTCTTTTATTTCATGAACAGGCTTTACAGCTTAAAACGTATTCTCACTTTTATTATCGCATTCGCTGTTACCGCAGGCATTGCAGGAAGCAGCTACAATTCGTCTTTGAAAATAACCTCTGCGGACACTGAAAATTCTCAGGGAGAGGACTATAATTACGCTGACTCTACGGCTGAAGAAAATCAGCAGAGTGA
>CALEJX010000485.1 GCA_937898375.1 uncultured Ruminococcus sp. | reverse complement strand
TTGCTTCTTTCACTTGATCTTCAGGGAGTTGCTGCTTCATCTGGCTCAGCCTGCACAAGCGGATCACTTGACCCGTCACACGTTCTGCTGGCACTTGGTCTGCCACATGAGGTAGCCCACGGCTCACTCAGACTTTCTATCAATGACGAGAATACTGAGGAAGATGTAGATTACATTCTTGAAGTGCTTCCGCCTATTGTAAAGCACCTTAGAAGTATGTCACCGCTTTGGGAAAGAATTTGCAGAACTGAAAATATTCACGACTATACACTTGACTAGGAGGAATAAAAAATGATATACAGCGAAAAGGTAATGGATCATTTCGCACATCCGAGAAATGTCGGCGAGATCGAGGACGCTGACGGCGTTGGTGAGGTAGGAAACGCCAAGTGCGGAGATATTATGAAAATGTACATCAAGGTCAATGACGGCGTTATAACTGACGTTAAGTTCAAGACTTTTGGCTGCGGTGCGGCTGTTGCTACATCTTCTATCGCTACAGAAATGATAAAGGGCAAAAAGCTTGAGGACGCTCTGAAGCTTACAAACAAAGCAGTTGTTGAGGCTCTTGACGGTCTGCCGCCAGCAAAGCTCCACTGCTCTGTTCTTGCGGAGGAAGCTATGAAAGCCGCTGTTTCCGACTACTACAGGAGACAGGGTATCGACCCAACTCCGTTCGTAGGCAAGCAGTCTGCCCCTGATTGCGAGAATTGCAATGGCTGATAGAGTTCTTGTAGCAATGAGCGGCGGCGTTGACAGCTCCGTGTCGGTCAAGCTTCTCCTTGATGAGGGCTATGAAGTGGCAGGAGCTACCATGCGGCTCTACAGCAATGAGGACATCGGTCTGGATAAAACAAGAACGTGCTGTTCTCTCAATGATGTAGAGGACGCACGTTTTGTTGCTTTTAAGCTGGGCATTGATTTCCATGTATTTAATTTTTCTGATGATTTCAAGCACTATGTTATCGACAATTTCGTTGATACATACCTAACAGGCGGCACGCCTAATCCGTGTATCGAGTGCAACAAACATCTGAAATTTGCAAAGTTTTACGAGCGTGCAAAGCTTCTTGGTTTTGACCATATAGCTACGGGGCATTACGCTACCAGAGAGTTTGACGAAAAGTCAGGCAGGTGGCTGTTAAAGCGTTCGCCTGACAGGTCAAAGGATCC
>CALEJX010000484.1 GCA_937898375.1 uncultured Ruminococcus sp. | reverse complement strand
TCAGAAACATTCTTTACAGAAAAGGCAAGAGCGTTGAAATGCTCGTTTCATATGATCCGTCATTCACAATGATGGGCGAGTGGTTCAAGCAGCTGTTCGGCGAGAGCGAGGGCAAGGACGATAAGGGCATATTCCCGTCTGCCGCTACATTCTCAACAGACCTGCACTCACTTGGTCAGTTCATTCAGGACGGCTCAAAGCTCATGTTCGAGACAGTTATGCACATCAAGACACCTAAGAGCGATTTGTTCTTGGAGCCTGACAAGGATAATCTTGACGGACTTAACTTCCTCACAAATCAGAATATGTCAGTTGTAAACGAAAAGGCATATCAGGGTACTATCCTTGCTCACACTGAGGGCGGCGTTCCTAATATCGTTATAGATGTTGATAAGCTCGACGAGGAAAACCTCGGCGAGATGATCTACTTCTTTGAGAAAGCTTGCGCTATCTCAGGATATATGCTCGGTGTAAACCCATTCAATCAGCCGGGTGTTGAGAGCTACAAGAAGAATATGTTCGCTCTTCTTGGTAAGCCGGGTTATGAGTCACAGAAAGCTGAACTCGAGGCTAAGCTGGGCTAATATCCGAAAAGGCAGAACAAAAGGAAATTTTGAGCGTGTCCTCCTCGGGGGGGGCTGCTCTTAAAATAAATGCTTTAATAAGCGGAACGGAGAGTTTATATGATTAATTTGATTCCAGGTAAAAAGGGCACAGGCAAGACTAAGATACTTGTTGATTCTATCAAGAAGGCTGCTGAAAATGCTACAGGCAACGTTGTTTGCATCGAAAGAGGTATGCAGCTTACCTATGACCTTCCTCATAATGTAAGATTGGCTGACGCTGAAGAATACGGCATCAACAGCTTTGACAGCTTCTATGGCTTTGTTGCAGGTCTGCTGGCCGGCAACTATGACATTCAGGAAGTTTTTGTTGATGGTATCCTGAAGATCGGCGGCAGAGATTATGACGCTCTGGGCAATATGCTTGAAAAGGTCGCAGTTCTCACAAAGGACGTAAACATTACTTTCACAGTATCTGCTGACGTTGACGAGCTGCCTGCAAAGGTAAAGGCTTTCATCAAGTAAGGCTTTGCGCTTCGTTTATTGGTATTTTGATAGCAAAAACGAAAAAATTGAAAAAAAGTATTGACAAATCACGTTTCTCAGGTTATAATGGAATTTGTGATGTTTGAGGTGCAAGTATGAATGTACAGTTGAAGGAACTTTTCGATATAATCGGAGAGCGAAAAACGATCGATTATTCCATAACAGCGGACAAGCTGTCGGAATATGGCGGATATTCTTTTGCATCGCCCGTTGCGGTAACAGGTGAGATAGAGAACAGGGCAGGGGTGGTAACGCTCAGGTTCAGAACTGTTTTCACTATGGATCACACCTGTGACAGATGTCTAAAGGAGTTCAGCAGGGAGTATGTTTATGACTTTGAACACACTTTGGTAAGAAGTGTTCAAACTGAAAGGGACGATTATGTCGTCTGCGAGAACAATACTCTTGATCTGGACGAACTGGCTATTTCAGATTTGTTGTTACAGCTGCCTACAAAAATTCTTTGCAGGGATGACTGCAAGGGTTTGTGTTACGTTTGCGGACAGGATTTGAATGAGGGCAAATGTAACTGCTCTTGACGGGAAATAGCTGAACAGACTATAATGATTTTACTGACGAGGAGGTGCCAGAATGGCAGTACCAAAGAGAAAAGTATCCAAGGCTAGACGTGACAAGAGACGTTCAGCAGTTTGGAAGCTTGACGCACCTGCACTTTGTAAATGTTCCAACTGCGGTGAGCTTACTTCACCACACAAGGTTTGCAAGAATTGCGGTTA
>CALEJX010000483.1 GCA_937898375.1 uncultured Ruminococcus sp. | reverse complement strand
ACGGTGCTGTCATGGGCGGCATAGCCTATTTCAAGGGCATACCTGTTACTGTTATAGCCGAGGTAAAGGGCAGAGATCTTGCAGAAAATCAGAAGTGCAATTTCGGTATGCCCCACCCAGAGGGCTATAGAAAGGCTCTCAGACTTGCAAGACAGGCGGAGAAGTTCCATAGACCTGTTATATGCCTTGTTGATACAGCAGGCGCATTCTGCGGCGTAGAAGCCGAGAAGCGTGGCCAGGGCGAAGCTATCGCTAAAAACATCATGGAGTTCATGACCCTCAAGACCCCTGTTATCTCTATCATACTTGGAGAGGGCGGTTCAGGGGGAGCATTGGCTCTTGCAGTGTGCGATGAGCTTGCGATGCTTGAAAACGCTATCTATTCGGTAATATCACCGAGAGGTTTTGCAAGTATCCTGTGGAAAGATTCCACAAGGGAGCGTGAAGCCTGCGATATCATGAAGATAACCGCCGAGGATCTTACAAGACTTGGGGTGTGCGACCATATAATTTCCGAAGCCGACGGCGGCGCTCATAACGACCCACAGCTCACTGCGGAGAACATATCCGACTATATTGAGGGAGCTTTGCAAAGAAAATTGCAAAAAGGTCTTGACGAATTGCTTGAGGGGCGTTATAATAAGTTTAGAACTGTGGGCGAGTTCGAGGAAAGTCCGCAGGAATGAGTTTTTTGATGATCATGCCGAATGATTTGCCGACTTACGAGCGGCTGCGGCTGACATAAATGCTGCGCTGAGCGGCAAACCCAGTAAAGTACAGAATGGAGGTAAAGTAATGGTATTTGATAAGATCAAGGACATTATCGTAGAGCAGCTCGACGTTGAAGAGGACGCAGTAACTATGGAGGCTTCTATCACAGATGATCTCGGTGCTGATTCACTGGACGTAGTTGACCTCGTAATGAGCATCGAGGAGAGCTTTG
This sequence comes from uncultured Ruminococcus sp., assembly GCA_937898375.1. Taxonomy (GTDB): domain Bacteria; phylum Bacillota; class Clostridia; order Oscillospirales; family Ruminococcaceae; genus Hominimerdicola. The sequence goes on along the minus strand of CALEJX010000483.1, from coordinate 730 downwards.
ATGTAGAGATCCCTGATGAAGAGGTCGAGAACATCAAGACTGTTGGCGATATCGTTAAGTATATCGAGAACAAGGTCGAGGAATAATCTTTGACTATCTCAAAAAGCTGTGCTTTGGCACGGCTTTTTTTATTTTCCCTGATTTGTGGAATATGCACAAAATGGGAGTATATTTATTAAAGGGTATAGACAAATGAGGGCTGTTGTGATATAATTAAATCAATGAGTAAATATTGGGGCTAAGCTCCGGAAAGGAAAAATGATGCTGCATGAAAAATCCTGCGGTGCTATCGTTTACAGAAAGTATCACGGCAACACCGAGATACTGCTGATAAAGCATATCAACAGCGGTCATTGGTCGTTCCCAAAGGGTCACGTTGAGGGCAACGAGACCGAGGAAGAGACCGCCAAGCGTGAGATCATGGAGGAAACTGGGATAGATGTAAATCTCGATACGACTTTTCGGGAGATAGTGTCCTATTCTCCAAGAAAGGACACGCAGAAGATCGTGGTCTACTTTATCGGCAAAGCAAAGAACACCGACTACACTCCTCAGGAGGAGGAGATCGCAGACATACGCTGGGTCGAGATCGGCAGGGCAGGACAGGTACTGTCTTATGAAAACGACCGCAGTATTGTAAACAAGGCGAAGAAATTTATAATCTGAAAAAAGTTCCATAAAATGCGTTCAGCTTTGAACGGTGTTTTATGGAACTTTTTGCTTGTATCAG
>CALEJX010000482.1 GCA_937898375.1 uncultured Ruminococcus sp. | reverse complement strand
AGATCGACCTTGAAAACGGCAAAATGAGAAAAATGTCAGAAGCAATGCTCGACAGACTTGCCCTCAATGACAGCCGAATCGAGGGAATGGCAAAGGCTTGCGAGGAGCTTGCACAGCTTGATGACCCTGTGGGCGAGGTAGTTTCAGGCTCAACAAGACCTAACGGCATGAAGATAGAGAAGGTCAGAGTGCCAATGGGCGTTATAGGCATTATTTTTGAAGCCAGACCTAACGTTACTGTAGACGGCGCTATACTTTGCCTTAAAAGCGGAAACGCTGTTATACTCAGGGGCGGAAAGGAAGCAATAAACTCAAACAAAATGCTTGCCGACCTTATGAGAAAGGCTGTTGAAAGAGCAGGCTTCAGCCCTGACATCATTCAGCTTGTGGAGGACACTGACAGGGGCATTGCTCTTGATATGATGAAAGCCAACGATTATATCGACGTTCTTATCCCAAGGGGCGGCGCACAGCTTATAAAGGCTGTTGTACAGTCTGCCACAGTTCCTGTTATCGAGACCGGAACAGGAAACTGTCACGTTTATGTTGACGCAAGTGCGGATATAAAAATGGCTGTGAACATTGTTGACAACGGCAAGACTTCACGTCCGTCTGTATGCAACGCAGTTGAAAGCTGTCTTGTTCACAGAGATATCGCAGAGGATTTCCTGCCGAAGCTTAAGGAAAGACTTGACAAGCACCACGTTGAGATAAGGGGCTGTGAACTTACAAGGCAGATACTTGGTCCTGAGAATGTTACTCCTGCTGATGATGACGATTATGCAACAGAGTTCCTTGACTATATAATCTCTATCAAAGTAGTAGACGACATGGCGGAAGCCCTTGAACATATCGACAGATTTTCCACAGGTCACTCCGAGTGTATCGTTACGGAAAGCCTTTTTGCCGCACAGGAATTTCAAAAGCGTGTTGACTCAGCGGCAGTATATGTAAACTGCTCAACAAGATTTACAGACGGCGGAATGTTCGGTCTGGGCGCTGAGATAGGTATTTCCACTCAGAAGCTTCACGCAAGAGGTCCTATGGGACTTAGAGAAATGACAACTACAAAGTATCTTATCTCTGGCAACGGACAGATAAGAGAATAAGAGCTTGTTTTTAGTGAGAAGTTAGGAATGAGAAATTAAAGTATCGCCTGCGGCGATGATTTCTCTGTAGAGGCGACCTTTGGTCGCCCGTTAGTTCTCTGCTTATTTACAGATTGAGGTGACTAAAGGTCGCCCTTAAAGATAGCATATTTTACGCAAATACAAAAAGAGGTAATTATAATGATAAAAGCTATGAATATTTCTTATGAGATAGGCGATAAGCTTTATCTCAACATCACAAATAAGTGTCCATGCAACTGCACGTTTTGTATCAGACACAACGGCGACGGCGCTTATGGCTCTGACCCACTGTGGCTGGAACATCAGCCTACAGCCGAAGAGGTAATAGACAACATCAAAAAGCGTGACCTTGACAGCTACAAGGAGATAATCTTCTGCGGCTACGGCGAGCCTACCTGTGAGCTTGAAATACTCAAAGAAACTGCAAAATATATAAAGTCTGTTACAAAGACCCCTGTAAGGCTCAACACAAATGGTCTTAGCGACCTTATCAACAAGCGTGAAACTCCTGCCGAGTTCAAGGGACTTGTGGATATAATCTCAATAAGCCTTAACGCTTCTGACGCAAAGGCTTATGACGAGGTAACAAGACCGTCATTCAAGGGCGTGAACTGCTTTGAAGAAATGCTTTCTTTCGCAAAGAGAGTGAAAGAGTTCGTGCCTGAGGTAATGCTCACTGTGGTGGATATAATCGGCGAAGAGGAGATAAAAAAATCTCAGGCGGTTGCTGACAGCGTGGGCATACATCTCAGAGTCAGAGAATATGTTGATTAACATTTTGTAAATAATATATTAAGTTTTATATTTGCTCAATATTCCGTTTTCAGCAAACATCTAAGTGATGTCGGAACAATGACCGAGTGCTGAAAACGGATATTTTTGTACGATGATCAAAAAGAAAGCTTGGTAGAAAAAATCATGGAAAAGGAAAAGATAAGAAGTCTTGTTTTGCAGGCAGGACAGGGTGACAGAGCGGCTTTCGGCGAGCTTTACGAGGAAACAGGCCGGTCGGTATATTTCAACTGCCTAAAGCTTCTTGGAAATGCCCAGCAGGCGGAGGATATAACTCAGGACACTTTTATGAAAGCTCTTGAAAAGCTTGACACCATTAAAGAGCCTGAGAATTTCTCAGCATGGGTGAACCGCATTGCGATAAACAACTGCAAAATGTATTTCAGAAAAAATCCCCGCACTGCGGAGGAGGAGTCGGAAAGAATAATCGACGATACGCCCGACAGCGAGCTTATCCCTGACGATTATGCCGACAGCGAAGAAAAACGCAGGATAATAATGAACATTATCGACACCGCTCTCACTGACGAACAGCGTCAGACCATAATTCTTTACTATTTTGATATGATGAGCGTGGCTGAGATAGCAGAGATAATGGAATGTTCTGTTGGCACTGTCACTTCCCGTCTTAGCGCTGCAAGGAAGAAGATACGGGAGGCGGTGCTTATTTACGAAAAGAAAAACAACGACAGGCTTCATGCTGTTATGCCTATACCTGTTCTGTCAAAGATATTTATGCAGGAATGTCAGCATTTGAAGCTGCCTGAATTATCCGTTTTCAGCAAGGCGTCAGCCACGGAGGTTGTTCCCGATAAAAATTCAACATTGAGTAAATCGGGAGGAAAAGGTATGTTTTCAACAGTAAGAACAAAGGTAATAACAGGAGTAGTTGCATTGGCAGTAGTTGGCGGAGGTATCACAGCGGTGGTGCTTGCAAACAGAGATAAAAATGTAGACACTGATAAGCCAATCACAGCAGTTCAGACAGACGCACAGGGGGACGTAAACGAGCAGGAGGTAGAGGATAAGCTCAACGCCCTTGATGAGGACGCAGACAATAAGGACTATCCGACAGACGAGCCTGCAAGCGGAGTAAATTCAGACGGCGAGCTTGAAATGGCGGTTTACACTGTGTCTGACGAGATAAAAAACGCTGACCTTTCGTCTGGTCTTGTTCAGCTCAACGGCGATATAATGCATGTGGGCGGATATGTAAAGACTTCTGATTTCTATGAGAAATATTCTGACGAGTACAGCTTTGTATACTGTGACGGAGGTCACTATGAGGACAAAAAGGACGAAATGCTCAACTATCGTGTAGGTGCTGACAACTATTTCGGCGGCGAATGGTGGGATAGTTATTACATGACACTTATCCCAAATGTCGAGCCGCAGGGAGATGCGATAACGGTATATGTTGCAAATCTTACAAATCCTAACGGACAGGTATCTTTGGCAGACAGCTATGTGGTATGGGCGGAAGAAACGCCTATGTCAAACGATATCTACACCCCTGCTTGGATACCGACCGGTATGCCGACAAGACTTTGCTATGATGTCACAAGCACAAAGAAGCTTGATGAGATATATGACAACATAGACGATTATTCAGCACAGTCAGTGCAGGATATGCTTGCTTCTCAGGGCATCGCAAAGGGCGAAAACAGTATCTCAGGCAACTATCTTTACTATGTTTACTCACAGGGTGATATGTCAATGAGCGGAACATATCGTGTGAACAGCGACACTGATCCTGATGTTTTCGTTGCATACGTTACAGGCGAGAAAAATGCCGCAGGACTTACACCTCTCTACAGATATCATTTCGCTTTCGATACAAACTCAAAGAAGCTTTATGAGAGCAGAATGTATCTTGCAGGTATGTTCTGATAAAAAAACGCATAAATACGCCATTTTATGTAGGGGCGACCTTAGGTCGCCCGCTGATCGTAGTTTTTTGACATAATAAAATATCCCTCAAGTTGCACATCTGTGGGGGATATTTTTATGCTCGTTGACAGGCATTTTGCTATGTGATATAATTATTTCTGCAATATTATAGTGATAAAATATTAATGATAAGTAAATTATATATGAAAGATTTGAATTTGCTCAACAAATCGTCTGCGTTTTGCATCTAACTAATGTCGGGACTGATAAAACAGCGGACGAGAAAACGGCAATTCGGAAAGAAAGAGCAGGTCAAAAACATGGAAAAAGAAGATATCAAAAAGCTTGTATTGCAGGCGGCACAGGGAAATAAGGCGGCGTTTGGTGCACTTTATGAAGAAACGGGCAGAACAGTGTATTTTAGCTGTCTGAAGCTTCTTGGCGACCCACAGCTTGCAGAGGATATCACTCAGGAAACTTATCTTACAGCCCTTCAAAAGCTGGGCACTATTGCACAGCCTGAGAATTTTCCTGCATGGGTAAACAGGATAGGCATAAATCTCTGCAAAATGCACTTTAGAAACAATGCCGCCCCCGAGGACAACTCAGAGGAGATAATAGAGGATATCCCTGACGAGGGGCTTATCCCAGAGGAATATGTGAGCAATGACGCTAAAAGAAGGATAATAATGGATATTATCGACACTGTTCTCACAGAGGAGCAAAGGCGTTCGGTGATACTGTATTATTTTGATATGCTCACAGTGCCTGAGATAGCAGAGGTAATGAACTGCACCACGGGCACAGTAACTTCCCGCCTTAGTGCCGCAAGAAAAAAGATCAAGGAGGCGGTGCTTATATACGAGGAAAACAACAACGACAGACTTCATGCTGCCGTGCCTGTATTTATTCTTTCAAAGCTTCTTAATAAAGAGGCTTCAAACACCATTCTTCCGAAACTTACCGTTTTCACAGGCTCAGCCGCTAATACAGTTCCCGATAGCGTAACATCAACAAAAACTATATTGGGAGGAAAAGGAATGTTTTCAACAGTAAAAGCAAAGGTGATAGCAGGCGTTTGCGCCGTGGCAGTTGTGGGCGGAGGTATCACAGCGGCGGTAGTGCTTAGTTCAAATAATAGTGATGACGATGATAATAACGATATTGTTGTAGCTTCTTCACAAAATGACAGCACAGCTTCAAAGGGTGATGAAGCCGTGTCTGATACTGCTAATGATAACAATGACAAAGACAGCGACTTATATTGGATAGACAGCTTTCAGGGCGGCACGCCGTCAGCTTCTCTTGACCCTAACATATTCGGCAACGAGATGACATTGCCTATCGACCTTAGTCAGATAAGCGGCGGAAACGGCAGTGTTTTGTACTACAGTGATGAGATATGCAAAACAAAGGATATTTACAGCCTTAGTAATATGCTCAGCGAAAATTATGACTTGAAGCTTGATATTACAGTCGGTAATGAGAATGACATAGATCTTGAGCTTAACAGCGACAATCCGTTCGAGCGTGACGCTTCCTATGGCGAAATTCTTGAAACTGAACAATGGTCGCTTAGCATACCTTTGGGATACGTTATCGATACATCAGATTGGGAAACTGAGAACTATCAAAACTTCAGCAACTAGGACGATATCGGCAAGGTAATAGAGAAAATGGGCTGTCCTACAAGTATTTACTATAACAGTGATTATGAAAGCTTGGACGGATACAAAGGTTACACAATGTATTGGGAAAACGAGGATTATACCATTTCGTTGCCTGTTACAGAAGTGTATATGGAGGTAGACGAGACCACAGATCTTTCCTATTTCAATATGAGCGACTTTATATACTATAGCAAAAATTATCCGCAGGAAGAAATACATGAAAAGGACGGCACTGCAATATTCACATCAGACTATACAGGCATTGCAAAGTCCGGCGAAAGTGCGGCAGATAACAAAGCCCCTGTTTATGAGGACTTAAAGACCCTTGACCTTAAATCAGACGCAGTTACGCCGACGGAAGTAACAGTAAACTATGACGGAACAGAAGCCACTATCACAGCGGCAGACAATATCACAACTATCAGAGAGAAAATGGGCAGAGATTCCGACTCTGATTACAAAGACTCCCTTGACTATGGCTTAACAGCTTCAAGTATCGGATATATACTTGATTTCAGATGTTGGCTGGCAGAGGGAAGCCCTATCAGAGAGGTGGCAATGTATTTCTCAACTGAAAATAATAGCTCTATTTTCGGCATAACAAAAAATTCTACTGTAGAGGAGATAGTTTCCATACTTGGCACACCAGAGGTAAGCGACCTGAAACATTCAGGAGGCACAGCAGACCAATATCTCTATTGGAATACACCATGCGACGGCGGCTCGCTTAAAATAACAGCATATTACTGCGACGGAAAACTGCAAAGCATTACGGCTAAATTTGATAATATCTAAGAGAAAAGCTCTCCCGAAAGGGGGAGTTTTTTCGGTCATGATTTGACATTGGCTTTTGTATGTGCTATAATATTTTATATTAATGCTTTACTATGATAAAATATAGAAAGGGATAATGTAAAATGAGTGAGAAGCTTTGGAGAAAAAACCTTATAAATATAGAGCCATACGTTGCAGGGGAACAGCCTAAAAACGATAAGATAATAAAGCTCAATGCAAATGAAAACCCTTATCCGCCGTCACCAAAGGTAAAGGCGATATTGGAGGGGAAAACTATCGCAGAGCTTAGAAAATACCCTAGCGCTGACGCTTCTGCACTGAGAGCGGCGCTTGCAGAGCGTGTGGGACTAAAAAGCGAGAATGTTTTCTGCGGAAATGGCTCAGACGATGTACTTGCAACAGCTTTCAGAGCGTTTTTCAACTCTGATAAGCCGATACTTTATCCTGATATCACATACTCGTTCTATCCTGTGTGGTGTGAGCTTCTGAAAATACCATATAAAACAAAGAAAGTCGACGAGAATTTTGTTATAAATATTGAGGACTTCAAAGAGCCTAACGGCGGCGTCGTTATACCAAACCCTAATGCACCAACAAGCCTTGGTGTGGGCGAAAAGTTCATAAGAGAGCTTATTGAGAGCAATCAGGACAGTATCGTTATAATCGATGAAGCCTATGCAGATTTCGGCAGATATTCATGCGTGGAGCTTGTGAAAGAGTATGATAACCTCGTTGTAACACAGACTTTCTCAAAGTCACGTTCCCTTGCAGGCATGAGAGTGGGCATGGCGTTCGCAAGCGCCGAGCTTATTAGCTATATGCAGGCTGTAAAGGACTCATATAATTCTTATCCTCTCGACCAGATAGCCATAGAAACTGCCGTTGCAAGCCTTTCTGACGAGGATTATTTCAAGGCGACAGTTGAAAAGGTCAAGACCACAAGAGATAAAACAGCCGAAAAAATGCGTGAAATGGGCTTCAACGTCCTTGACAGCGAAACAAACTTCCTTTTTGCACAGCATGAAAAGCTCTCCGCAAAGGAGATATTCACATACCTCCGTGAAAATGGTATCTTCGTGAGATACTTCAACAAGCCAAGAATAGATAACTTCCTGAGAATAACTATCGGCACCGATGAGGAAATGGACCTTATGCTTGAAAAGCTTTCTGAAATATGCAAATAATATAGTTATCACAAAAGTTTGTGGATATATCTATTTAGGGTAGGGACGAACAGTGTTCGCCCGCCTGTTTCTAACTTTTTTGAAAGACTTTTGTTTGGGCGGCTCTGACCGCCCTTTTTTTGTGCCATATCCCTTAAAATCAAAGCGCAAAGGTATTGAAAATCAGAAAATGTTGTGATATAATTATCATAAGTAATTATTGCCTGAAGAAAGGATATGTATATATGTTGATGAATTCGCTGGCGGCGCTTGCACTTGGCTTTGCGCTGGATATGCTCCTTGGCGACCCTGATGTGGTGGTCTATCCTCAGAATTTTATAAAAAAGCTTGTGGCAAAGCTTGATAAGTCTTTCAGAAACAGCTATAAAAATACTCCCGAAGCACAGCGCATGGCAGGTCTTATGATGACTGTAATAGTGCTTCTTATAGTTGCCGCTGCGGCTCTGCTTCTTCTTTTCGTGGGCTATAAGCTGAATGCCACACTTGGTATTCTCCTTGAGGGCATAATGTGCTGGTCGGCGCTTTCTGTAAAGTCCCTTAAAACTGCGGCTGGCGGAGTAATGCGTGCCGCAAGAGCAGGAAATCTTTCTTCGGCACAGCGCAAGGTAAAAAAAGTGACCTTACGTGACACTGACGATATGAACATTGACGCCGTTATAAAAAGCGCAGTTGAGTCTGTAGCAGAGAACACCACAGATTGGGCGGTAGCACCTATATTCTGGTCGGCGATATTCGGCGGTCTGGGAGGAATACTCTACAGAACAGTGAATATTATCGACAACACAGTGGGCTATAAAACAGACACATACATAAACTTCGGCAAATTTCCTGCAAAGCTCGATGACGTTCTAAGCTTTATCCCTGCAAGGATAGCCGCACTGCTTATGAGGATGAACGTTTCTTATCTGCACCTTGACAACAATAACGCTTCTCAGGTATACAAAAAGGACAGAAGAAAGTCCCCTAGCCCTAATTCAGCGCAAACTCAGTCGGTGTGCGCAGGCGCATTGGGTATACAGCTTGGCAGTGACGAATATTACGGCGGACAGCTTGTTAGAAAGCCTGTTATAGGCAGAAATCTAAAGCCATGCGAGCCTAACGACATATTTTGGGCAAATCAGCTTTTGCTCGGTACATCGTTCTATGCTATGCTTTTTACCGCCGTTATAAGAACGGCACTGTTCTTCTTGATATGATATAATTGACAACAGCCGAGAGGTAAACGCCCCTCGGCTGTGTTTTTATAGTGTCCATAAGACGTAGATACATCATTTGGTGTAGGGGCGACCTTTGGTCGCCCGCTGATCGTTGTTTTTTGCGCAAAAAAAGACCTCCCACCATGAGAGGTCTTTTGTGTTATCAGTGGTTTCTGTACCAATCACGAATGAACTTGCCGCTTGTTGT
>CALEJX010000481.1 GCA_937898375.1 uncultured Ruminococcus sp. | reverse complement strand
CGTAGCGATTTTGCGGCGGACAAACCATAGCGCACAAATGTAGGGGCTGGCGCCCTCGACAGCCCGTTTCGGTGGAGCGGCGAGGTGTTTGATTATCACAAAATTTTGTGGGCGACCGAAACGGGCGAACAACGTTCGCCCCTACCATACATTGTTAGAATGTCACATGTCTAAACGTGCAATAAATAGTGTACAAAAAAACAGACAGCCGAAGCTGTCTGTTTGCGTTTGATATATTACTTGTTAAGATATTCGAGATTTTTTCTGATAAGCTCACATCTCTGCTTTACACAGTCAACAGAACGCAGTGGGTCTGACGGAGTGTTGAATGTGTAATCCATGAGCTTGTCGATTGTCGTTGCCGCAACGTGAAGTCTTGTGTCTGATGAAGCGTAGTAAATGTATACGTCGCCGTTTTCACGAACGATAGCGCCGTTTGTGAAAGCAACGTTTGAAACATCGCCCACTCTTTCACTGCCGTGTGGTGCAATAAACAGACCTGATGGTGAAGCGATAAGCTTTGAAGGGTCTTTAAGATCAGTTGCGAATACATAGATAACATATCTAAGACCAGCCGCTGTGTTTCTTACGCCGTGTGCAATATGTATCCAGCCCTTAGGTGTCTTGATTGGCACTGCGCCTGCGCCATTCTTTACCTCTGTGATAGTGTGATACTGCCTTGGGGAGATAACAACTTCGTCTGTGCAGATAACAGGGTTTGTGATATCTTCGCAAAGACCAAAGCATACTCCTCCGCCTGAGCCTGTCTCAATAAAATCGTCCTGTGGACGTGTATAGAAAGCGTACTTGCCGTCAACGAACTCAGGGTGAAGAACTACGTTTCTCTGCTGTGGTGACTTGGACTTGAGGTTAGGAAGTCTTTCCCATGTTTTGAGATCCTTTGTTCTTACGATACCAGCCTGAGCGGTTGCGGCAGAGAGGTCGTTTGAAGTCTTGTCCTTGCTCTCAGAACAGAAAACGCCGTATATCCAGCCGTCCTCGTGCTGAGTAAGTCTCATAT
>CALEJX010000480.1 GCA_937898375.1 uncultured Ruminococcus sp. | reverse complement strand
ATCATATATCTGCTCTTTTGTGTGGATATCGTAGACCATTCCGCCGTTTGACATTATGATAGGGCAATTCACATTCACCATATCGAAATACTGTCTAGCCGCCTGAATGGCTCTGCCTGTGGCTATGGAAAACTTGCCGCCTGCATTCTCGAAACGCTCCACCGCCGCAAGTGTCTTTGGTGTAGGTATCTTGCTTGCAGGAAGAAAAGTTCCGTCCATATCTGTTATGAGCAGGACTTTTGATATATCTTCAAACATAAAATCACTTCCGTGGGTCATTTCCCTGCTCTGAGCTTTTTCAGCACCGCCTGAAAATAATCGGGAAGTTCGCTGTCAAACTCCATATATTCCTTGGTTGCAGGGTGTATAAAACCAATTTTCTTTGCGTGTAGGCACTGCCCCTCGATACCCTTTACTGCTTTGCCGTAAACGTCATCGCCGTAGACAGGGTGACCGATATAGGCGGAATGTACTCTTATCTGATGAGTTCGACCTGTTTCAAGGCAGAACTTCACCAGCGAATACTGTCCAAGCTCCTCCAGCACCTCATAATGGGTAACTGCGTGCTTGGAGTTTTGCTCTGTCACGCACATCTTCTTTCTGTCATATTTGCTTCTGCCGATAGGTGCGTCAACTGTGCCAGTAGTGGACTTTAGGCGACCGCCTGTGAGTACAGCTTCATACTCTCTTGTAAAGCTATGCTCTTTTATCTGAGCCGCAAGAAAGTTATGAGCGCTGTCGGTCTTGGCAACTATTAGCAGACCGCTTGTATTTTTATCTATCCTATGGACTATCCCAGGACGAATGACGCCGTTTATGGAAGAAAGCCTGCCCTGACAGTGATAAAGCAGGGCGTTCACAAGAGTTCCGTTGGGATTGCCTGCGGCAGGGTGGACGACCATGCCTTTGGGCTTATTCACCACAAGCAGTTCGCTGTCCTCATAGACTATGTCCACGGGGATATCCTGCGGCTTGACGTCAAGCTCCACAGGGTCGGGAATAATTATCTCTATGCTGTCGCCATTACGCAGTTTATAATTTTTCGCTACCTTTTTGCCGCCAACTGTGACGCCGCCGTCCTCGATAAGCTTCTGCACTGCAGAACGTGTAAGACCTGTATCCTGCACTGAGAGAAACCTGTCGATACGCTCGCCTGTTTGCTCGGCAGTGGCAATAAGATCAAGCTTTGTCATTTTCGTCTTTGACCTTTATATCGTCACGAACAGGCTTTTTCTTCTCCTCAAGGAAGCAAAAGCAGATAACGAACAAAATTCCGCCAACAACGATACAGATATCCGCAAAGTTGAAGATAGGGAAATTGATAGGCTCGAACTTGATGTAGTCCACAACTTCTTTCACCCTTATTCTGTCAATAAGGTTACCGATACCGCCTGCAAGCACCATAGCAAGCGACACAAGCTCCAGCTTTGAGCCTTTGCGTATCTTATACATATAGATAATTGCGGCGATCAGGACGATAACAGGCAGACCGATAAGAAACCAAGTCTTTCCTGACATCATGCTCCATGCTGCGCCAGAGTTTCTTATATGGGTCAGGCTGAACACCTTAAAGCTGCCGAACTTTATGACCTCGATAGGCTGACCATTCAGCGGAAGGTTATTTGTCACGGCAAGCTTTATGAGCTGGTCGGCGGCAACCAGAACTGCCATGATAACAAGCGAAATTACAAACATCTATTCCCTACTCCATTTATGAACAGTAAGGCTCTGCGGAAAACAGAGCCTTGATATTAGTTATTTTTGCCAAATTTAAGCTCGGCCGGAGCTGTCTTTGGTATAACAGGGTCGAATGAACCTGTGTTGAGGATCTTCTCAACGTGCTCGCTGTCTGTAACAGGTGCAGTCTTCTCAGGCTCGGCAGATTCTGCTTCCGGCGCAGCTGCTTCCTCGACCTGCTCAGATATTGCTTCCTGAGTTTCCTCGGCTGTTTCCTGCTCCTCATACTCATCTGCTGTATCCTCAGCTGACTCGAATGTAGGAATTTCCATAATAAGTCTTATCTGCTTATTATAGAGCTGAGTAAGGTCAGCCTTGAACTGAGTTACCTCAGACTTGAGTTTCTCATACTTAGCAAGCTCCTCATCATATGCCGCTCTTATCTCATTTATCTTCTTTTCTGTTATCTCAGTATTATTTTTGATAAGATCGGCGCACTTTTCCTTATGCTCCTTAACAATTCTCTCGCACTCGGAAGCACTCTGCTCTGCAAGTCTTACCTGCTCTGTTTTTGCAGACTCGATCATATCGTGAGCCTGAGTTTTAGCTTCGGTAAGTATCTTGTTTGACTCTTTCTGAGCCACGATAAGAGCCTGCTGGATAGCCTCCTCGTCGGCTCTGTACTCGTTTATCTTCTCAACGAGCTTGATTATCTTAGCTTCGGTATCCTGATTTGCCTTTACAACTTCGGCATAATCCTCGGCTACCTGCTCGAGAAATTCTTTTACATCTTCCTTTGAATAGCCATTTTTCTCGGTATCAAAAGACTTTCCTTTAATATTATTTGGATTTAACATACTAGGACCTCCGTGATCTTTACACAAATTTATTTAAAGTTATATGTATTCTGTCTTTTTTAGTTGTGCCGTCAACTGAAAGGAGCTTGAATTTTCCGTATCCTCTCACTGAAAATGTACAGCCCTCTTCAAGAAGTATTTTCGGCGAATTTTTCGGCATATGGTCTATTTCGATGCCAACGTTTTTTATAAGCTGCGCTGACTTTTCTCGTGATATCCTTGCGGCAAGACTTAAGATACAATCTGCACGCATAGAAGCCACAGTGCCGCTTATTTCCTGAGTTTTCTGCTCAATATGTATACTGCCGTCATAGCCCTCCATAAGCTTCACTCCTGCTCTGCCGACTTTTGTCAGAGCGCTTGTGACCTCGCCTGCCACAGAAGAACGCAGGAACACCGCTGACTTTCCCTCTCCCACAAGAATG
>CALEJX010000479.1 GCA_937898375.1 uncultured Ruminococcus sp. | reverse complement strand
AATACAGATTTTTTAATCAGGTCATGGATCGTATGTCCATTAACGAGGAGCTTGACGGCGGCGTTGTGTTTACCTATCAGGCAGTCACTGGAGTAAGCTCAAGCGGACAGCCTATTTATGAGGAACAGACAACTACCATTGCGGCATATAGAACGAGTATACTTTGGAACATGGCTTATCAGGCAGATGTCAGAGAGGCAGGACTTACCGAAGGTGTGCGGTCAGCACGTGATATTGAGTCAGCATTCAATCTTCTCAGAGATAACGTTATTCGAGAGAGAAACAGAATACACAATCAAAGACTTAGCCGTTCAAATCAAAGCAATGTAGACGCATATTATCAGTTTGAAGATATAATGACACAGCAGGAATATGACGATCTTGACACAACAGATAAGATAATACAATCACTGACAGTAGGAGAGGGAGCAGAACATATCTACAGATATAACTACGATTTCTGGTTTTCACTGCTGTTTCTTCTGACAGTCGCTATTGCCATTATCCTTGCAACTTTCAAGCTTGGAACAATGTTGTTTGATATTATCATAACTCAGCTTCTTGCAGGAGTTATCGCCGCAACAGGCGTGACTAATTCAAGTAGGACGAAAATGGTAGTGCAAAATCTTGTATCGTCATATGTTATCTTCATCCTGGTCGCCTTTCTGCTTAAGGTGTACATAAAATCCATACTTATTATTCATAACATGAGCAGTCTTAATTACATAACACAGCTTATCCTTATAGCTTGTTTTGCAAAAGGCGTTATAACTTGCCCTGATTTCATCACAAGAGTTCTGGGTATTGACGCAGGAAATAAAAACAGCATGGGAACATTGTATGCAATGTCATCGGTCGCAAGAGGATTGGGTATGGCAGGAGCTGCAGCTGGCGGAGTTGCTGGCGGCGCTGCTGGTGCGGCAGCAGGAGCAGCTTCGGGCTTTGCTACAGGTGCATATTCGTCTATAAAAAATGCTCAAAATGGTGGACACGGAAAAGCCTACACAGCTTTTGCTACTATCGGCGGAGCATTAAAAGGAGGAGTTACAGGAACAGCAAACGGATATAAGGCAGGCGGCGCATTAAGCGGAGCAAAAGCGGCAACTGTTTATCCTAAAGCAGCCGACACGGCTGGAAATCAGTCAAATAGCAATAATCAGAATAGTAGTGCAAGAAGCACAATCCCGAACAGCAACAATTCAAGCACATCAACAGCAAATATCAATAAATCGGACACATCAGGCGGAAACAGCAATACAGGAAGTCAGACAGCTTCTGCACCTGAAGCCAATGCTTCTCAGAATGAACAGAAAGCAGCTTCTTCAAATTCGTCAAACGGTAATGCAGAGACAGCTACACCAACGAGTAATGCCAATACGAACACATCAGAAGCTCCAAAGGGTCACGCTTTTGATATGGCAAAGCCTAACGATAGAAAGGAAAAATAAAATATGGGAACAGTACCTAAGTCAACCAAAGCCGATATAAAATTCTTTCTCGGACTGTCACTACAGCGCATAGGAATAGCGATAATGGTCGGTTTTGTTTCATTCTCAATATGTCAGGAAATGATCAGCAACGCATGGTTACAGATCATAATGTCACTCATATTCGTTGCAATATCACTTGTTTTGTCGGGACGATCTCCGTCAAACCCTAGGATCACCTTTGCAAAAGGTCTTATACTTTTTGTATTAAACTTCATTGAGCCTAAAAAATTATACGGAACTGAAACAGAAGAATACCGCACATACAAGGAAAGAGAGGCTGAACGAAATGCCAAAAAGCAAAAATAAAATAAGCTATTCACAATGCCTTGACTATCTTGCTGATATAAAGGAATACTGTGGCAATGGCATTATAAAGCTTTCCTACCGAAACAAAAAGACAGAACTTGCCTGTGTTATGCAGATATCTGGCATAGACATTTTTCATTATTCTACTGATGATATCTATGCCGTCTG
>CALEJX010000478.1 GCA_937898375.1 uncultured Ruminococcus sp. | reverse complement strand
TCTTGCTCTTGTGCGACCTGACTATCGCCTGAGCAATGGATAAGCCAATGCCGTATCCGCCCTTTTTCTCGCCCTTTGACCTTGAACGTGAGCTATCGTCACGATAAAATCTGTCAAAAAGTTTTGTAAGGTCGCCTTGCGGAGGTTCTTTACAGGAGTTTGAAACTTCAAGGTCAGTTTCCTTGCCGCCATGAGATGTGAAAAGCCTTACTGTTATCTCGCCGCCCTCGTCAGCATATTTCACTGCATTTTCCGTGAGGATGGAAACAAGCTGTCTTATAGCCCCCTCATCGCCGTGATAGGTAAGTCCATTGGCAACATCTATGGTGAGCTTTTTGCCCTTTGTTTCCGCAAGTGTGGTAAATGGCGAAGCGGCGTCATAAACAGCGTCGGAGATGTTGAAATCAGCCATGGTAAGAGCAGGCTTTTCCTCCTCCATTTTCGCAAGGCTCAGAAGCTCTTTCAGCAGACCGTTCAGCCTTGTTATCTGATTTTTTATGCTCGCCGTCCACTCGTTTGGTTCTGACACCATTTCAAGCACTTCCGTGTTTGCGGAGATTATAGCTAGCGGCGTTTTTATCTCATGCCCTGCGTCGGTGATGAATTGCTTCTGCTTTTCAAAGCTTTCCACAACAGGTCTGATAGCACGCTTTGAGAAGATTATGATAAGCAGGCAAACGAGTATATATCCTGCCGCACCTATAGCGCATGACACCAGAAGAAAGCGGTTTTTGGTGGCACTGTCACTGCGGCAGTCCATGAAAACTATTATCTTGCCCTTGTCGGTGTCGCCTGTTTTATAGCGGTAGTTTCCTGATGTGCCTGACGTCTTGCCGCTGTCAAGAACGCTTTCGCCGTATTCTATCGCCTGCGAGCTTGTCACCGCTGCAACGTGACCCGTGTCAACCTTGGTTATCTCGCCATTGCTGTCGGCGTATACGACAAAATATCTTGTCTGATACTTAGTTTCCTCGTTGAAGCCTTTGTGCTTGTCAGGCTTTTTGCTCTCAGGCGGTGAAGCACTGTCTGATGAGCTGTCTGAATTATCCTGCGGCTTGTCACGCTTCATGCCCATGGGGTCGAACTCGGGAAATCTGCCGTCATTGTCGATTATCATGTTCAGCAGGTTGTCTGCATTCTTGTTGGTCTGATAAATATTCACGCCGTTTATGCCGCCTATTATGGCAAGCTCCACGATAAGCAGGCACACTGCGGCGATAACAACGAATTTTCGCTGTAAACGCTTAATCATTGTGCTTTTCCTCTAGGGTGTAGCCCACGCCCCTTGTGGCTTTTATCTCGATATCAGCCCCGATAAGACCAAGCTTTTTGCGCAGATATGAAATGTATACCCACACCACGTTTATCTCGGCGTCAGAATCATAACCCCATATCTTTTCCATGAAGCGCTCTGTGGAAATAAGCGTGCCGTGATTGAGCATAAGGGCTTCTATCATTTGAAACTCTTTGTTGCCAAGCTTTTGCGTGCCGTCAGGACCTGAAAGCTCAAAGCTTTGCCTGTTGAGAGAAACGTTTCCGAAAGTAAGTGTAGAGGGTGCAAACTCAGTGCGGCGGCGTGTCATTGCCCTTATTCTCGCAAGAAGCTCGCCCATAGCGAAAGGCTTTGTAAGATAATCGTCAGCACCTGAATCAAGCCCTGTTATCCTGTCCTCGATATCAGACTTTGCCGTAAGCAGAAGAACAGGGGAGTCGATACCCTTTTCACGGATCTTCGTAAGCACCTGTATGCCGTCCATACCGGGCATCATGATGTCAAGTATTATGCCGTCATATTCCTGCGATATGGCATAGTTGTAAGCGTCAATGCCGTTGTAAACAGCGTCAACGGAATAGTTTTTGTGTTTCAGCACCGCCGAAAGCGCATTTGCAAGCTCCACTTCGTCCTCAGCAAGAAGTAATCTCATTAAAATTCCTCCCTATAAGTCAGTATAATATCTTGCCATATATGATAACCTATGAACTTAAAACTCACCTTAAATATAGTATATCATATAAACCCATTTCGGGCAAGAAAAAATCTGTTTTAAAACAAGGGCAGATCTAAAGCTCTGACAACGTCCATTGTAATCTGTTTGACTATTTTCTGTCATTTTAGATTTAAGCACGCCTTATTCTTGACAAATCGGCAAAAATGTGCTATAATACCCAATTAGAAAAGTTACCTTGCGGAAATTTCCGCAGGGTACTTTTGTGTTTTATAGGCTTTTTGTGAAATTTTACGATTTTCTTTCTTTGAATGGGAGAAAATATATTTATAATTTTTAATGTTTATATTTTTTGCGAAATATATTAAGCAAATCGTTACAGAAAGCATTCGCTTTGCTGTGTCTTGATAAATCGGAGGAGTATGTATGATTAGAGAAGATTTAAGAAATGTTGCTATTATTGCCCACGTTGACCACGGTAAGACTACCCTTGTAGACCAGATGCTCAAGCAGAGCGGTACTTTCAGAGAAAATCAGGCTGTAGAAGAGAGAGTTATGGACTCTAACGATATCGAGCGTGAGAGAGGAATCACTATCCTCGCAAAGAATACTTCTATCAAGTATAAGGACGTTAAGATAAACGTTATCGACACCCCAGGCCATGCTGACTTCGGCGGAGAGGTAGAGCGTGTTCTTAAAATGGTAAACGGTGTTATCCTGCTCGTTGATGCAGCCGAGGGTCCAATGCCACAGACAAGATTTGTGCTTCAGAAAGCACTGGAGCTTGGTCATAAAATAATTATCGTTATAAACAAGATAGACAGACCTGACGCTCGTCTTAACGAGGTAGGCGATGAAGTTCTCGAACTTCTCATGGATCTTGACGCTACTGACGAACAGCTTGACAGCCCTATCCTTTATTGCTCAGGCAGAGCCGGCACGGCTACTTATTCTCCTGATGAGCCTGGCAAGGATATGATACCTCTCTTTGATGAGATACTCAGCTATATCCCAGCACCAGAGGTAGACACAGAAGGACCTATGCAGTATCTTGTTTCTGCTATCGACTACAACGAGTATGTAGGAAGAATTGCTATCGGACGTATCGAGCGTGGCGAAATGAAAGTAAATCAGGACGTTACTATCGGCGACTATCATCAGACTAAGAAAGAATATCGTGGCAAGATAGTTACAATGTATCAGATAGAGGGACTTAACAGAGTTCCATGCCAGAGCGCAAAGGCAGGCGATATCGTTTGTATCAGCGGTATCGAGAACATCACTATCGGCGACACTATCTGCGACTTCGGCAACTTTGAGGCTGTACCTTTTGTGAAGATATCTGAGCCAACAGTCGAAATGACATTCTCTGTAAACAATTCACCATTCGCAGGCAGAGAGGGCAAGTTCGTAACAAGCCGTCACCTGAGAGACAGACTTTTCAAGGAGCTTCTTAAGGACGTTTCACTGAGAGTTTCCGAAACAGACAGCACAGACGCTTTCAAGGTCGCAGGACGTGGCGAAATGCACCTTTCTATCCTTATTGAGAACATGAGACGTGAGGGCTACGAGCTTGGCGTTTCAACACCGCACGTTCTGTTCAAGGAGATAGAGGGCAAGCTTTGCGAGCCTATCGAGAGACTTGTTATCGACGTTCCTGAGAACTGCGTAGGCTCTGTTATGGAGAAGATAGGCGCAAGAAAGGGCGAGCTTCAGGAAATGGCTCCTGTTGGAAGCAGAATGAGACTTGAGTTCCTTATCCCTGCAAGGGGACTTTTCGGCTATAAGAGCGAGTTCCTTACAGACACAAAGGGCGAGGGTATCATGAGCTCTGTATTCCATGATTACGAGCCATACAAGGGCGAGATACCAAAGAGAGCTACAGGCTCACTGGTTGCGTTTGAAACAGGTGAGGCTGTAACATACGGTCTTTACAACGCTCAGGAGAGAGGCGAGCTGTTCATCACAGCAGGCACACCTGTATATGAGGGCATGATAGTCGGCGCTTCACCAAAGCAGGAAGATCTGGTGGTAAACGTCTGCAAGAAGAAGCACCTTACAAACACTCGTGCAAGCGGTTCTGACGACGCACTGAGACTTGTTCCACCAAGAAATCTCAGCCTTGAGGATTCTCTCGAGTTCCTCGCTGACGACGAGCTTCTTGAAGTAACACCAAAGAGCATAAGAATAAGAAAGCGTATCCTGAGCAACTCACAGAGAGCTAAGGAAAGAGCTAAGATGTAATGATACCAAAAAGAGGAGCGGTCATGCCGACTCCTCTTTGTTTATGAAATTGCAGCGTTACTGTATATTGGTGTAGTAAAAAATAGCAAGCTGTGTGCGGTCACGGAGGGAGAGCTTTTCTAGGATAGTGCTGATATAATTTCGTACTGTTCCCTCACTGAGATAAAGCAGTGAGGCTATTTCTTTGTTGCTAAGCCCCTTTGCCACCTGCTCGATTATCTCCTGCTCCTTTTCAACAATGCCGTAGCGTTCAAAATCAAAACTGCTGTGATTGGTAAGAAGCTCAGGAAGCTTGCTTGCAACATCCGAGCCGAAAACTGTCTGTCCGTTCATGACAGTTTCAAGGGCAGGGCATATGCTTTCAAAATCCTGCTTTAAGATATATCCCTTTGCGCCCATGAGCACAGCCTTTATTATGTATTCATCGTCTGAAAATGTGGTAAGATAAAGTATCTTTGCGTCAGGGTATTTTGCAAGTATATTTTCACCAGCTTCAATACCGCTCATGCTGTTCATGCGGATATCCATAAGCAGAACATCAGGCTTGTGGAGAGAATAAAGCTCTATGGCTTCTTCACCGCAGCTTCCCATGGCAAGGACTTTCACACTGCCTTTACTTTCAAGAATGGTTTTCAGTGACACTGCCACCAACTTGTCATCATCTATTATAACAATGTTCATGTCAAGACCTCCGTTCAGTCAGGTTTTGTTTCGGCACAGACAGAAAAATGCGGAAGCCCTTGCTGTCCGAGGTAAAGTTAATGTTCCCGTTCACAGAAGCTGCACGTTCACGCATATTCGCAAGACCCATGCCGCTTTCGGTTATCTTTTGGGGACAGTTTCCGTTGTCTGCGATACTAAGCTGATAAAGTGCAGGGTGTTCACGAATGATTATTTTTATGCTGTCGCCGTCGCTGTGTTTTGCGGTGTTGGAAAGGGCTTCTTTTATCACGCCAATAAAACAAAGCTTTACATCTCGGGACATTCTTTCGGAAAAGTCATAATCACAGTTCACTGTAAATCTGTCTTTCAGCGGTCTTATGCAGTCTTCTACAGCAGGCTTTAGTGCTATAGAATCGTCATGAAGATCGTGAACACTGCTTCGTATGCTCGTCATGGCAGTGTTCAGCGTGCCGCTCAGGTCGGTGAGGGCTTCACCTACAGTTTCATTCTTGTTTATGACCGAGAGCGCACCAAGCTGTAAAATTGACCTTGTGAGCATATGACCAACGTTATCGTGTATCTCCCTTGCAATGCGGTTTCGCTCTTTCAGTGTGGCAAGATATATCTCGTAGTCTTGATTTCTTTGCATGGCTTTGTTTTTCTCCACAAGCTGCATGGTAAGCTCTCTTGAATTGTCACGGGTTTTTATAAGAGTTTTAGACAGCTTTTCGTTCAGAGCGGTGCGCTGTGAGAGTGTGAAGCTTATCAGAATAAGCGCCGCAAGGGGGAAGATATCCTTTTTCATGGAGACTATATTCGCAAGGACGCCTGCGGCTGTTAGAAATATAGCAGGGTAAAATTTTGTACAGAAAACATCATATAGCACCAAAGGAGAGAGTATCAAAGCTTCTTTGCTGAAAATGCAAAGCACTCCGTAAAACAAAGCGGAAATGTATGCCGCCATAGAATTTGGCTTTGCCTGTGAGATAACGGAGCATATGACAGCCACAAGCAATGCGGCGATATTTGCGGCGTGTGTTCCGGCGGCAAGCATGAATGCGCAACAGCAAAGACCTATAAGAAGCTTATCCCACAGCTTGTTCATATGGCTTCCTCCTTTGATGTGATATCTCAATTTTAACATATTAAGGGCAGATTGTCCAGTATCATTGGAAAATAGCCAGCCATATTGGAAAAATCATTGACTTATACCTATAAAAAATGGTATAATGATAACAATGATATTTTCTCGTTAAGGAGCATATTTTATGAAAGATGGTTTTATAAAGGTTGCCGCCTGCACCCCTGAGATACAGGTGGCAGACGTTGAATTCAATGTGGATAAAATAATCAGTCAAATCGAAAAGTGCAGGGAAGAGGGCGTAAAGGTCGCTGTGTTCCCTGAGCTTTGCATAACAGGTTATACCTGTCAGGACTTGTTTTTTCAGAACGCTTTGCTTGACAAGGCAATGGAGGGCGTTGTCAAGGTAGCAAAGGCAACGGCTGACAGCGATATGCTTGTGGCTGTGGGCGTTCCTGTGAGAGCAAACGGCAAGCTTTACAACTGTGCGGCTGTTATACAGGGCGGCGAGGTGCGTGCTTTTATCCCGAAAACGCATTTGCCGAACTATAACGAATTTTATGAGGCTAGGCATTTTGCGCCATACAGGGGCGAATGTGCGGCAATTGATCTTGAGTATATGCCGTCAATGGAGCAGACTGTTTTCGTGTGTGATGAGATACCCGAACTTGTGGTGGGCTTTGAGCTTTGCGAGGACTTGTGGGTGGCTGACCCTGTTTCAAACTATCTTGCCAAGGCAGGGGCTACGCTCATATGCAATCTGTCCGCAAGCGATGAAGTTATCGGCAAGGACACCTACCGCAGACAGCTTGTTTCAAATCAATCTGCAAGGCTCGTGGCAGGATATATCTATTGCTCCGCAGGTGACGGCGAGTCAACGCAGGATATGGTTTTCTCGGGTCACAACATCATTGCGGAAAATGGCTCTATACTTGCAGAGAGCAGGCTTTTTGAAAACGGCATAACCATATCGGAAATAGACTTTAAAAAGCTTGCATTTGAGCGCAGAAAGATCTCCACCTATCCTGCAAGCGCAGAGTGGGACTATTCTTCCAAGGATAGCGGCTTCTTGGATAAGGACAATATCTCCCGTGAGAGATTTTCCCTTGAAATGGGCGAAACAGCTTTGACAAGAAAGTTTGCCAAAACGCCTTTTATCCCGTCAAATCAGGCGGAGAGAAACGAGCGCTGTCACCTTATCCTGCAAATGCAGTCTCATGGGCTTATGAAACGTATCGCACACACACATTCCAAAACTGTAGTCATCGGCATTTCAGGGGGACTTGATTCTACTTTGGCACTTCTTGTGTGCGTAATGGCAATGGACTTGCTGAAACGTCCTCATACTGATATAGTTGCGGTGACAATGCCATGCTTCGGCACAACAAAGCGCACACGCTCCAATGCGGAGATGCTTTGCGAAGCATTGGGTGTGACGTTTAGAGAGGTGGATATCTCAAAGGCGGTTTTACAGCACTTTGAGGATATCGGTCACGATTTCAACGACCATAGCGTTGTGTTCGAGAATGGTCAGGCGAGAGAGCGCACAAAGGTGCTTATGAATATCGCAAATCAGGTGAGCGGAATGGTTGTCGGCACAGGCGACCTGAGCGAGCTTGCTCTCGGTTGGGCGACTTACAACGGCGACCATATGTCAATGTACGGTGTGAACGCTTCTATCCCTAAGACCTTGGTAAGGCATATCGTTCAGTATTACGGCGACACCTGCACTTCGGATACTCTGAGAGATGTATTGTACGATATTTTGGACACTCCTGTTTCTCCTGAGCTTCTTCCTACTGACGAGAGCGGTACGGAAATGACGCAGAAAACAGAGGATCTTGTTGGACCATATGAGCTTCATGACTTCTTCCTTTATTATGGCATACGCTGGGGCTTTGAGCCGTCAAAGGTGAAAAGGCTTGCGAAATATGCCTTTGAGGGAGATTACCCTGACGAGGTCATAGACAAGTGGCTGAAAACATTCTACCGCAGATTTTTCTCACAGCAGTTCAAGCGCTCCTGCCTGCCTGACGGCGCAAAGATCGGTTCTGTTACCCTGTCACCAAGAGGGGATTGGAGA
>CALEJX010000477.1 GCA_937898375.1 uncultured Ruminococcus sp. | reverse complement strand
CCATGGCGAGAGCGAGGAAGCAAGAGAGCTTGGTTTGGAGATAATCTCACGCATGAGAGCAAGAATGGACGAGGAAACAAAGCGTACAGGTCTTAATTTCTCACTTCTTGCAACGCCTGCTGAGGGGCTTTCAGGCAGATTTGTAAAAATGGATAGAGAGCGTTACGGCGAGATAGCAGGGGTGACAGACAGAGAATACTATACCAACTCTTTCCATGTGCCTGTTTACTATCCGATAACTGCCTTTGAAAAGCTAAAGATAGAAGCACCTTACCATGCTCTTACAAATGCAGGTCATATCAGCTATATCGAACTTGACGGCGACCCGCTTAACAATCTTTCTGCATTTGAGAAAGTCGTAAGATATATGAAAGAAGTTGGCATAGGCTACGGCTCAATAAACCACCCTGTTGACCGTGACCCTGTTTGCGGATACACCGGCATAATAGGCGACAAATGCCCTAAATGCGGACGTTCTGAGGCGGAGCACAGCAAGGTGATACATGAGAGGATTCCTCGTGCAAAAGCCTGCTGTGAGGGCGATAATTAGCCATGGAGCTTAGGATAGCAGGCACAGTCGGCGAATCTATCGTAGACGGACCGGGTTTTAGGTACACTATCTTTACACAGGGCTGTCCCCATGGCTGTGAGGGTTGTCACAATCCGCAAACACATGACTTTAATGGCGGCATTGTTGTTGATACAGACCAGCTTTACAATGAGATAATAAAAGACCCGCTTCTTGACGGCGTGACATTCAGCGGCGGTGAGCCTTTCTGCCAGTGCAAACCGCTGGCGGAGCTTGCTGGCAGGATAAAAGCGTTCAAAGGCTTTCCTCTGAATGTCATATCGTTCACGGGCTATACCTATGAATATCTTATTGCAAACGCTAATGCTGAAAATGGCTATATGGAGCTTTTATGTCAGCTTGACTACCTTGTAGACGGACCATTCATACTGTCACAGAGAAGCCTTGAGCTTAAATTTATGGGCAGCAGAAATCAGCGCTTTATTGACGTGCAGAAGTCCTTAAAAGAGGGCAGAGCGGTGGTAATAGAGCCATATTGAGTATAAAAAAGCGAGCTTCGGTATCACGAAACTCGCTTTTGTTATGATAAGATGTTTATTATTAGTTGCCAAGCAGTTCAAATACATTCTCGTCGCCGTATACACGTTCGGCCTCTTGACTGATAGCTTTGTCAGCGTCATCATTCTCTCTGAATACAGGATCTTCAAGCTGTAATTCTTTATTTCCGCTTTTATTGTTAGGTACATTTTGTTCTACCTCAATGCTGTAGGCATCATTTTTATCAACTTTTGTTGTAACGCCTGACAATGAAATGAAGCTCACAACAGCCGCTGCTACAGCAATGTATTTTATTGTGATCATTATTGGTCTTTTGAATATATCTTTCATAATATTGCCTCCTTGTGATGAGCTGAACGTTTTGTTATTCTATTGTCTATATTATAATGCAATTGAGATTTTCTGTCAATGGTGAGTATAACAAATTTGAAGCTAAATTTACAGCATTTTGTATAAAGAAACCTCCGCAATAGTCAAACTGCGGAGGTCATTTTTTTTATTTGCTAGGCTCTATTACCTCAACATCTTTTGTGTCAAGAGTTTCCGTATCGTCAGCCTCGGCGGCTCTTTTTACCGCTTCTTCCTGTGATTTCTTCAAGGCTTCCTGTATGTCC